>JBQCFU010000155.1:0-6257 GCA_051958775.1 Pseudolabrys sp. | reverse complement strand
TTGCCGATGGGATGGTGGACGACATCATCACAGGCCTGGCACGCATCAAATGGCTGTTCGTCATCGCGCGAAACTCGACGCTCGCCTACAAGGGCCGCGCCGTGGATGTGAAGCAGGTCGGCCGCGAGCTTGGCGTGCGCTATGTCATCGAAGGCAGCGTCCGCAAGGCCGGCGGCCGCATCCGCGTGACCGGACAGATGGTCGACGCGTTGAGCGGCGCGCATGTGTGGGCCGAACGCTACGACCGCAGTTCGGGAGACATTTTCGCGCTTCAGGACGAGATCGCGCAGTCGGCGGTTGGCGCGATCGCGCCGAGCATGCGCAAGGCAGAGATCGAGCGCGTCAGGCGGAAACGCCCCGACAGCCTCGATGCTTACGATCTCGTGCTCCGAGCGCAGCCAGACGTCGATTCAGGCATGCCGGAGCAAGTGACCAGAGCGCTGACGCTGCTGGATCGGGCGATCGCCCTCGAGCCCGCTTATGCGCTGGCACACGGCAACGCGGCGATGTGTCATCACTGCCTGTTCCTCCGCGCCGGCCTGCAGGAGGTGAACCGCGCCGCCTCGATCCGCCATGCCCGATCGGCCATGATCCATGGACAGGACGATGCACTCGCGCTGACCTGGGCCGGATTTTCCATCGGCATGGATGCGCATGATCGCGCCGCGGCCTTCACTGCATTGGAAGCTGCTCTTGCCATCAGCCCGTCATCGGCACTGACTTACATTCTCGGCAGCGTCATTCTCGGATGGGGTGGCGAAGCCGAACGCGCGATCGAATGGAGCGAACAGGGCATGCGGCTCAGCCCGTTCGATTCATGGATCTGGGCCGCGTTCGATGCGCAAGCGATGAGCCATCTGCTGCGCGGGCGTTACGAAGAAGCGTGTCGCGCGGCCTACAGGTCCGTTCAGACCAATCCGGCACACAGCATCACTTATGTGCAGTTGGCCGGCGCGCTGGCCAAACTCGGCCGGCTGGACGAAGCACAAGCGGCCGCCGCCCGCGTGCTCGAACTTCAGCCGGCCTTTCGCTATAGCCGCCAGTTCGCCGGCGTGAACTGTGCGCCGGCACTTGCCGAGGTTCTCGGTGGCGCGTTGCGGGATGCCGGATTGCCGGAGTAGAAGGCGCTCAACGAATCTACGACTGTCCGATCGGCGGACCGAGCACGAGGTTGTCGCAGGTCGCGGTCACCGCCGCGTGTCCGTCGACGCGCAGTTCGCCTTCGAACCGCACGATGTCTCCGCCGAGCGACGGCTTCGGCTCGATCGATACAACGCGCCAGACGATCTCGCCGGTTGCGCCGGCCGATACCGCGCGGCGGAGCTTCACCGTATAGCCGAGCCCGACAACGTTCGCCCGCGCGCAGACGAACTGCGCGAGCTGCCCCAGCATCACCGACGTAGTCTGCGTCGCGCTGGCGATCAGCCCGCCGAACCGCGAACGTCGCGCCGCCGCCTCGTCATGGTGCAAGGGATTGGTGTCGCCCGCCAAAGTCGCAAACTGGCGAATCCCCTCGGCGTCGAAATGAAACGTGCCCCGCACCTCGTCGCTCATGGCGAACGGAACCGGCGGTACCGGTGCAACTGCTGCTGGCATTACTTTTTTCCCTTTGAATTCCGGTCTTTTGGCGCCTTTTGCCTGCCCGGCCCCGGCAACGCAAACCGGATTTGGGTTTACAACAGTGTAAATTTTACAGTATTGTAAAAACAATCAAGAGCCGATGCCGGCCCGAACCGGCAACCCGGGAGGATGCTCCGATGCCAGCCGCGATCCAGCCGCAAGCCCCGACCGGGCTCACGGGCAATGTCACCGACTATCTGTTCGAGCATTCGTTGCGCGAGGGCGACCGAACCTATCTCATCACGCCGGAGCGCAACTGGAGCTTCCGCGCCATCGCCGATCGCGCCGGCCGGATCGCCAATTATCTGAAAGCGCTCGACGTACGGCCGGGCGAACGCGTGCTGTTCAGCGTGCTCGACGGCGCCGATTTTCCCGCGCTGTTCCTCGGCGCCATGCGCATGGGCGCGATCGCGCTGCCGATCAACAGCTATCTCAAGCCAGACGACTACGCCTATTACATCCGCGACAGCGCCTGCGTCGCGGTGATCATCGATCATTCGCTGGCGCCGGTCATCAAGGCGATCCGCGCCGATTTGCCGGCGCTGAAACACGTCATCAGCACCGGCCAGCCTGTCGACGGCCTGCCGTTCCTCGACAGCGAGATCGCCTCCCTCTCCGCGGATTGCGCGGCGCATCCGACCGACCCGGATGACATGGCGTTCTGGCTCTACAGTTCCGGCTCGACCGGCAGCCCCAAGGGCGTCGTCCACACCGGCAACCACATCTACTGGGCGAGCGAGCTGTTCGGCTCCGCCACCATGGGGATGACCGAGAACGACGTGATCCTGTCGCCGCCGAAGATGTATTTCGCATTCGGTCTCGGCGCGCAGGTCTATTTCCCGCTGCGCATGGGCGCGCAGAACATCACCAATCCGAAGCCGATCTCGCCGGACATCGTCTGGGAGCAATGGCTGGCACATGAGCCGACTATCGTCATCGGCGTGCCGACGCTGTTCGCCGCGCTGCTGCGCATCGCCGAGGACAAGATCGGCGCCGAGCGCGTGCGCGCCGCCTGCCGGCGGCTGCGCTACTGCATCAGCGGCGGCGAAGTCTTGCCGGCGGTGCTGATGGAGCGCTGGCGCAAATTCGCCGATGTGCAGATTCTCGATGGCGTCGGCACCACCGAGATGACGCATATGTTCATGCTCAACCGGCTCGACGCCGCGGTGCCCGGAAGCTGCGGCCGGTTGGTGAACGGCTATCGCGCCGAGCTGCTCGACGATGCCGGCCAGCGCGTGCCGACCGGCGAGATCGGCAACCTGCACGTCTACGGCCCGACTGCCGCCGCGCAATACTGGAACAAGCCGGAGAAGACCGCCGAGGTGATGGGCAAAGGCGGCGTGCTCACCGGCGACAAGATGTCGTGCGATGCCGACGGCACCTACTTCCTGGTCGGCCGTTCCGACGACATGCTGCGCGTCGGCGGCATCTGGGTCTCACCGGCCGAGGTGGAGTCCGCGATTGCCCGCCACGACAGCGTGCTGGAATGCGCGGTGATCGGCTTCCCCGACGAGGAAGGCATGATCAAGCCGAAGGCATATGTGGTGCTGCGCGATGCCGGCGGCGACGCCGCGGCGATGGCGGAGGCGCTACGCATCCATGTGCGCGCGACGCTGGCGCATTTCAAATGCCCGCGCTGGTTCGTGTTCGTCGAGGAACTGCCGAAGACCAGCACCGGCAAGATCCAGCGCTTCCGGCTGCGCCAGCTGACGGATTAGAGCAGACATTACCCTCCTTGGAGGGGGAGGGTTTCGCGACAGTGCCGTGCTCACACCGCCGGCGGCTTGCTGCGCGGCTTCTCCGCGGCGCGTGGAGCGCGTTTGGGGGGCGCCGCCTTGCGCCGGGCATTGGGCGCAACCAGGCCATAGGCGATGAGCTGAAAATAAGTGTCGATCAATTCGCTGATCGGCGTCGACTTCTTCGGATCGTACCAGCGCGCCAGCCAGTTGCACATGCCGAGGATGCCGAACGCCACCATCTTCGGATCGCCGCAGCGGGTGAACTCCCCCTTCTCCTGCCCTTCCTCGATCAGCGTCGTCCACATCGTCTCGTAGCTACGCCAGATCTTGTCCATCTCGCGGCGTACCTCGCGCGCATCGTCGAGATAGACGTCGCGCAGCGCGACGGTCATTTCCAGGCACTTGCGGTCGAACCGTTCGAGATGGTTCTCGACCGCCTGATAGAGCTTGTCGTGAAAGCTCGCCTTCGACGCCAGCACCTTGCGCAAGCCTTCGACCAGCGATTCACTCTGCGGCCGGATGATGTGCAGCAGGATCTCGGCGCGATTGCCGAAATAATAATAGATCGCCTCGCGCTTCACGCCGGTTTCCTTGGCGATGTCGTCGAGCGAGGTATTGGCGAAACCCTGCCGGTCGAAGATCTCCAGCGCATTCTGGAGAATAGCCTCACGCCGCAAGGTCGATTTCTTGACTTTGGTGGTCTGGTCGCGCGTCGTCATGTCCGGTCCATCGAATTTCGCCCGCGCCAATGAAGCGCGAGCGAAAAGTCTTTGGACCCTAACCGATCGATCGCGCGGTGGCCTGTTCGCCACCGCCCCGCTCAGTTGACCTTGACCAGCGGACAACCGCCCTTGTCGAGCGGACGAAACGCCTGTTCGGCCGGCAGCGTGCTGACCAGCTTGTAATAGTCCCACGGCTCCTTCGATTCCGCCGGAGACTTCACCTCGAACAGATGCATCGGATGCATCTTGCGGCCGTCGACGCGGATCGTGCCCTGCCCGAACAACGGGTCGTCAGTCTTCATCTCCTTCATCTTGGCGACCACCTTGTCGCCCGACGTGTCGCCGTTCAGCGCCTTCACCGCCTTGAGATAGTGCAGCACCGCGGCATAGACGCCGGCCTGCATCTCGTTCGGCATATTCTTTTTCGGATGCAACTGCTGGAAGCGCAGCGACCAGGCGCGCGCCTCCGGCGACTGGTTCCAGTAGAACGGGCTGACTGCGAGCAACCCCTGCGCTGCCTGCAGACCGAGCGCATGGGCATTGTTGATGATGAAGACCAGCCCGGCGAGTTTCTGTCCGCTCCTGGTGAGACCGAACTCGGCCGCCTGCTTGATGGCATTGGTGGTGTCGCCGCCGGCATTGGCGAGCGCGACGATCTTCGCCTTCGAGCTTTGCGCCTGCAGCAGGAACGAGGAGAAATCCGACGTATTGAGCGGATGGCGCACCGCGCCGCTCACCGTGCCGCCATTGGCCTTCACCAGACCGGACGCCGCGCGTTCGAGATCGTGACCGAACGCGTAATCGCTGGTGAGAAAGAACCAGCTGTCACCGCCGGAATTGATCACCGACCGCACCAGGCTATAGGCCAGCGCATAGTTGTCGAACGTCCAGTGGACATTGTTCGGCGTGCATTTCGCGCCGGTGAGATCGGTCGAGACGCCGCCGGAAATCAGAAACGTCTTGTTGGTGGCCCGGACGATCTCGCTCACCGACAGCGCAATGCCGGAATTCGGCACGTCGGCGATGGCATCGACGCCGTCCACGTCGAGCCATTTGCGGGCCATGGTGGTGCCGATATCGACCTTGTTGAGATGATCGCCGCCGATAATCTCGACCGGGCGGCCGTTGATCGGCCCGAAGTCCTCGGCCGCCATTCGCGCGACGACGACGGAGCCGACGCCCTGGAAATCGGCATAGACGCCGGAGGCGTCATTGAGCACGCCGATCTTGATCGGCTTGTCGGCGGCAACGGCACTGGTCGCGCCGCCGATGACCGCCACGACGGCGGCCGCGCGCAGAATTCCGGACAGCATGGCAGACTCCCCCCTTTGACGATGACAGTTTTGAAAACGGATCAGGCCGTGGCGGCGACCGGTGCCGCGGCATCGGCCGCGACCACCAGTACATCCGGCGACGGCGCCGTGTCGTAGAGCCGCTCGACCAGCGCAGCGCGGCGCTCCAGTACCGCGCGCTGATTGATGTAGCCCTTGTCGGTGATCTCATTGCCGTCGATCGAAGGCGGCTCGGTCATCAGCAGCACGCGGGCGATGCGACGGCTGCTACCGGCATTGGCTCGGTTGAACGCGGCCAGCGCTTCGCTGAGCTTCACATGCAGGGCCGGATGCGCGATGAGGTCCTGCATCGCCAGCTTCTCGCCGCACGCGTTCTGGCATCCGGCAATGTTGAGAAACACCAGCAGGCCGACCTCGCTGCGGTTATGACCCGTCACCACAGCGTCCTGGATCATCGGCGCGGCGGCACTGATCGCCGACACCCGCAAATCGCCCACCGCAACCCAGGTGCCGCTCGACAGCTTGAAGTTCTCCGACACGCGGCCGTCGAATCGCAGACCGCGCGTCAGCCGCGCCGGATCGACAAAAGTCACCGCATCGCCGAGCTTGAAATAGCCTTCCTCGTCGAACGCTTCTTTCGTGAGATCGGGCCGGCCGTAATAGCCGGGCGTGACGTTCTCGCCCTTCACCCGCATCTCCAGCTTGCCGCCATCCGGCACCAGCTTGATGCTCGTACCCGATACCGGCAGGCCGACGCCGCCGATATCCTGCGCATGCCAGTGGCAAAAGCTCGCCACCGGCGCCGTCTCGGTCGAGCCGAGCGACGACAGGATCGGCAGCCGCGCGCCGCGATGCTTCACCGCAAGCGCATCGAGCCGCGTCCA
>JBQCFU010000154.1:0-6697 GCA_051958775.1 Pseudolabrys sp. | reverse complement strand
CGAGATCGACCCAGCCGCCGAAATAGCCCTGTACGCCGCCCGCCGCGATGCCGATCACCGACGAGACGATGGTGAGACACAGCCCGAACAGCACCGAGATGCGGAAGCCGTAGATCAGCCGCGCCACCACGTCGCGGCCCTGATCGTCGGTGCCGAGCCAGTTGTATTCGAGATCGCGGCAGCCTTTCAGACCCTTGCGCTCGACCACCGCCTTGCATTCCTGCTCGGAGAGCATCCAGGTCGGCTTCGACGGCGCCGGCGTCGGCAGATCGAGATTGTGCGTGTCGTAGGAATAGCGGATTGGCGGCCACAGCATGAAGCCGCCCTTCTCCGCGATCAGCTTCTGCAGGAACGGATCGCGATAGTCTGCCGCCGTCTCGAAGTCACCGCCGAACGACGTTTCCGGATATGACACCACCGCCGGGAAGTACGTCTTGCCCTGCATGTAGATGAAGAACGGCTTGTCGTTGGCGATGAACTCCGCAAACAGCGAGACGATGAACAGAACGAGGAAGATCCAGAGCGACCAGTAGCCGCGCCGGTTCGCCTTGAAATTCTCCCAGCGGCGCCGGTTGAGCGGCGACAGCGCAAGCGGCCGCCGCGACGGCGGCACCACGAGACCGGTCGGACCGACCGCCTGGGTTTCCGGCTGCTTGCCCGGCGCGTGCGCGAGACCGTCCACGTCAGACCTCCCGCGTCTCGAAGTCGATGCGCGGATCGACCCAGGTATAGGTGAGATCGGAAAGCAGGTTCACGACCAGGCCGACCAGCGAGAAGATGTAGAGCGTGGCGAACACCACCGGATAGTCGCGGTTCAGCACGCTCTCGAAGCCGAGCAGGCCGAGCCCATCGAGCGAGAAGATCGTCTCGATCAAGAGCGCGCCGGTAAAGAACGCATGCACGAAGGCCCCGGGGAAGCCGGCGATGACGATCAGCATGGCGTTGCGGAACACGTGCCGGTAGAGCACCTGCCGCTCGGTGCAGCCCTTGGCGCGCGCCGTCATCACATATTGCTTGCGGATCTCGTCGAGGAACGAGTTCTTGGTCAGCAACGTCATGGTGGCGAAGGCGGACAGCGCCATCGAGATGATCGGCAGCGTCAGATGCCAGAAGTAATCGAGAATCTTCGAATACCACGGCAGCGACGACCAGTTGTCGGATGTGAGCCCGCGCAGCGGGAAGATGTCGAAGAACGAGCCGCCGGCGAACAGGATGATCAGCGCGATGGCGAACAGGAAGCCCGGCACCGCATAAGCGATGATGATCACCGCCGAGGTCCAGGTGTCGAAGCGCGACCCCTCCGACACCGCCTTGCGGATACCGAGCGGGATCGAGATCAGATAGGTGATCAGCGTCATCCAGATGCCGAGCGACATCGAGACCGGCAGTTTTTCCTTGATCAGCTGCAGCACGCTGATGTCGCGGAAATAGCTCTTGCCGAAATCGAAGGTGGCGAAATTCTTCACCATGATCAGGAAGCGCTCGTAGGCCGGCTTGTCGAAGCCGAACTGCTTTTCGAGGCTCTTGATGAATTCCGGGTCAAGGCCCTGGGCGCCGCGATATTTCGATGACACCGCATCAACCGATGAGCCGCCCTGCAGGCTGCCGCGCGAGCCGAAGTCGCCGCTGCCGCTGCCGCCGATGCGCGAGGTGGCGCCGGTGTCGGAGCCGGACAATTGCGCGATAACGCGCTCTACCGGACCGCCCGGTGCGAACTGCACGACGACGAACGACACGAACAGAATGCCGAGCAACGTCGGAATCATCAGCAGCAGGCGGCGAATGATATAGGCGGCCATGCCCTATCCTCTTCGTTCGAGCTTGGCGGCTTTGTCCGCGTCTTACCACCATGTGTCCGGAATGCCGCGATAGTAACGCGGCTGCTTCGGCGGAAACGCGAACACGTCCCAATAGGCGATCCAGTACGAGCCCTTGTACCAGTGCGGCACCCAGTAACGGCCGGCGCGAATCAGTCGATCGAGCGCGCGGCAGGCAGTCACCAGATTCTCGCGCGTATCGGCGGCGATGATGGTTTCGATCATCGCGTCGATCGCCGGATCGGCGATGCCGGCCAGATTTTGCGAGCCCTTGGTCGCTGCCGCCTGGCTGCTGAAATAAGTGCGCAGCGAATCCCCCGGCGTCTCGGAGAAGCCGAAACGCTGCACGGTGAGATCGAAATCGAAATCGTCGGTACGCGCCTTGCCCTGCACCGGATCGACCATGCGCAAGGTCGCCTCGATGCCGAGCAGACCGAGGTTCTTGATGTAGGTCATGTGGTGCGGCTGGAAGGTCGGTTCGTCGAGCAAGAATTCCACCGTCAATTGCTCGCCGCTCGGCAGATAGCGTTTGCCGTTCTTCACCGTGCAGCCCGCCGCCTGCAGCAGTTGCTGGCCCTTGCGCAGTTGCACGCGGTCCTGCCCCGAGCCGTCGGTCACCGGCGGCAGGTAAGGTTCACCGAACACATCGTCCGGCACCTTGCCGCGGAACGGATCGAGCAGCGCGAGTTCAGCCGGTGAGGGCTTGCCCACCGCCATCATCGGCGAGTTCTGAAACACCGACTGGGTGCGCTGATACGACCCGTACATCAGGTTCTTGTTGGTCCACTCGAAATCGAAGGCGTCGATCATCGCCTCGCGCACGCGCGGATCCTTGAACTTGGCGCGCCGTGTGTTGATGAACCAGCCCTGCGCGCCGGACGGCGTGTCGTCCGGCAAAACCGCCTGCTTGACGCGCCCGTCCTTGATCGCCGGGAAGTCATAGCGCGTCGCCCAGGTCCGCGACGTGAACTCCTCGCGGAACAGATAGTTCTTGGCGGTAAAGCCCTCGAATCCCACATCGCGGTCGCGGTAATATTCGTAGCGCAGGATGTCGAAATTGTTGGTGCCGCGCACCACCGGCAGCTTCTCGCCCCACCAGCCCTTGACGCGCTCATATTCGATATAGCGGCCCGGCTCGAACCGCCCGACCTTGTAGCCGCCGCTGCCGAGCGGAATATCCAGCGTCGATTCCTCGAACGGCCGCTTGTTGTAGTAAGCCTTCGAGAAGATCGGCAGACCGGCGACAAACAGCGGCACGTCGCGGCCGCGCTTCTCGGCGAAGCGCACAACGACGGTGAGGTCGTCTTCCGCCTCGGCGCCACGGCAATCGCGCATCAACTGCGTGATGATCGGATGGCCCTTGGCCTTGAGCGTCGTCAGCGAGAACGCGACGTCCTCAGCCATCAGCTTGGTACCGTCATGGAAGCGCGCTTCCGGCCGCAGACGGAAACGATAGGTCAACCCGTTGTCGCTGATCGCCACGGTACGCGTGGCGAGACCGTACATCGCGTCGGGCTCGTCGCCGGAGCGTGCCATCAGCGACGCGAACGTGCGCTCAATGCCTTGCGCCCCGTCGCCGCGCAGGATGAATCCGTTGAGCGAATTGAAGGTAAGAAAATTCTGGTTATAGGCGCGCGTCGGACCGATCTGCGAGAACGCGCCGCCCTTCGGCGCATCCGGATTAACGTAGCTGAAATACGGGAAGTCAGCCGGATATTTCAGGTCGCCGAACGCCGACATGCCGTGGCGCTCCTCGCCGTCAGCGAAGGCGACGCGCGGCAGCGCCGTGGCAGCAAGCGCGCTGCCGGTGAGAGCAAGTACCGTCCGGCGCGTCGGCCTCACGAACGCACCGGCACTTTGGCCGCCTTCTCCGCGTCCCACCACCAGATGGTCGGAAACGCCGACTGTCCGTATTTCGGCATGGTTTGCGGTCGGCCGAAACGATCCCAGCGCGCCGAGCGCTCAAAGGGATACGTCCACTGCGGCACCACATAGAAATTCCACAACAGCACGCGGTCGAGCGCCTTGGTAGCGGCGACAAGTTCGGCGCGATCCTTGGTGAAGATCACCCGTTCGATCAAAGCGTCGACCGCCGGATTGCGGATGCCGGCATAGTTGCGCGAGCCCTGCCGCTCGGCCGAGGCTGAACTCCAGAATTCACGCTGCTCATTGCCGGGCGACAGCGACTGCGGCCACACGGCTGTGATGATGTCGTAATCCCACTGCCGCAGCCGGTTCTCGTATTGCACGTCGTCGACAGTGCGGACAGTGACGGTCATGCCAAGCCGCTCCAGCGACGGCTTGTAGAACAGCACGAAACGCTCCGAATTGGGATCCGACACCAGGAATTCAACGCTGAACGGCTCGTTGGTCTTGGTGTTGGTCAGCTTCTGGTTCTTCACCTCGTAGCCGGCCTCTTTCAGCAACCGGATCGCCTCGCGCAGATTGGTCCGCACCTTCTGCGGATCGCCGCTCACCGGAGTGGTGTAGGGCGAGGTGAACAGTTCGGCCGGCACCTTGTCGCGCACGGTCTCGAGAATCGCGAGTTCAGCGCCTTCCGGCACGCCGGACGAAGCGAGTTCGGTGCCTTCGAAATAGCTGGCGATGCGCTTGTACTGGCCAAAGAACAGCTGTTTGTTCATCTCCTCGAAGTCGAACGCGAAGTTGAATGCGCGCCGCACCCGCGGATCGGAAAACTTCTCGCGCCGCGTGTTGAACACGAAGCCCTGCATCCGGCCGACATTGCGGATCGCGAATTCCTCCAGCACCACGCGCTTGTCGCGCACCGCCGGAAAGGCATAAGCGGTCGCCCAGTTCTTGGCGCTGTTCTCGGAGCGCCAGTCGACCTGATCGGCCTTGAACGCTTCGAGCGCCACCGTGGTGTCGCGGAAATATTCAAAACGGATCTGATCGAAATTATTGGTGCCGGCATTCACACCGAGGTCCTTGCCCCAGTGGTCCTTGACGCGCTCCAGCACCACCGACCGGCCGGCGACGAATTCCTTGATCCGGTAAGGCCCGCTGCCGAGCGGCGGCTCAAGCGTCGTCGCGGTGACGTCGCGCGGATTGCCGTTGCGGTCTTTGCCGGTCCACCAGTGCTTCGGCAGCACGATCAACTGGCCAACGATCTGCGGCAGTTCGCGGTTGCCGGGCTGATCGAAAGTGAAAGTCACCTCGCGCTCGCCGGTCTGCTCGGCTTTGGTCACGTGCCGGTAATAGGCGCCGAAGAATGGGCTGTTCTTCTTCATGACGTCGAGGGAGTAGATCACGTCATCGACGGTCACCGGCTTGCCGTCATGCCAGCGTGCCGCGGCGCGCAGCCGGTAGGTGACGGTCGAGTAATCCGCCGGATAGCTTACCGCCTCGGCGAGCTGACCATATTCGGTCGACACTTCATCCATCGATGCGGTGGTCAGGCTTTCGCTGATCAGCGCCGCGCCCTGCGCGAAACTGCCTTTCACACCGGCAATGACACGGTTGAAATTGTCGAAGGTGCCGAATGCGATCATCCGCGCGGTACCCCCCTTGGGGGCCTGCGGGTTCACATAGTCGAAATGCTTGAAGTCGGCGGGGTAGCGGATCTCGTCGAACAGCGAGAGCGCGTGCCGCCATTGGGGAGCGCCGGAGGCAGCGGCGGGAATGGGACCGGGAGCTTGCGCCGCAGCGCCGATCGGCCGGAGGATGCCGAGCGCCGGGGCGAGAGCTACGGAAGCGGCGCTATGAATCACGGTCCGGCGTGTCAGCTTCAAAGGCTCAGCTCCTGCATTTAAAATCCGACGCCCCCACGAACGGGGCGGATTATGTCGGGTTTTGTGGCAACTTCACAGTCAGGCACCCGCGCCGCGATGCCGCGCGGTTCACTTTCCTGTGGCCACTCTGGGTTAACGCCGCCCGGCGTTCAGCGATCCGGACCACAAACAAAAACGGCCGGGAGGCCCCGACCGTTTTACGTTCAATCATGCCTCGCAGACCGCAGATTATTGCGGCTTTGCTTCCGGCTTTGCTTCCGGCTTGGCGTCCTGTTTGGCTTCGCCACCCTTGTTGTCGCCGGCCTTCGCATCGGCCGCCTTCGGCAGCGGCTGCGGGTTGTCCGACAGGGTGTTGAGATAGGCGATCAGATCGGCGCGGGACGCGTCACGCTGAATGCCGGCAAAGCCCATGGCCGTGCCCGGCACGTAGCCCTTCGGGCTCGTCAGGAACTGGTTGAGATCGTCGAAGGTCCACTTGCCACCCTTCGCCTTCATCGCCGCCGAGAAGTTGAAGCCGTTGCGGCCATGACCCTTCTCGTCGTTGACGATGCCGTAGAGGTTCGGACCGACCTTGTTGGGGCCGCCCTTCTCGAAGGTGTGGCAGGCGCCGCACTGCTTGGCGACGGCCTGACCCTTTTCGGCGCTGGCCGCGGCCAACAGCACTTCAATCGGCTGGCTCTTCTCCGCCTGAGCGGGGGCACCGCCCGGCGCCTCTTCCTTCACCGCGATGTCGAAGCCGGGCTTCTCCGGCTTGTGCTGGGTGAACACCGCTACCGCAGTGATGTTGAGGGCCAGCAGCGCCAAGCAGGTGGCGAGCACAGCGCCCATGATCTTGTTGAGTTCAAAAGAGTTCATCGCCAGTGGTCCGAGGCCGGAAAATGCGCGGAAAATCGCGGGGCCGGTGGGGCCGGCCGCAGCGGACAGATACCCGGTTTGCCTTGCCTCTGGCAACCCGTATACCCACAACGGCCTGCGACATTCGTTCAAGCGTCGCCCCCGGCATTTGCTTGGCTTTTTGCCCCCCATTTCCGGGATTTCCGCCAGGAGTCCGCCATGAACCCATCCGGCACCATCATCCTGATCCCCGCCCGCATGGCATCGACCCGCCTGCCGGGCAAGCCGCTGATCGAC
>JBQCFU010000153.1:0-4626 GCA_051958775.1 Pseudolabrys sp. | reverse complement strand
TGACCGGCTTTATGCGACCCGGCTGCTCGGTGCGCCGGATGCGCCATGGCGTTGTGTCGGCTGTGATCCCGACGGGCTCGATCTGCAGCATGAGGGGATCGGGTTGCGTCTGCCGTTTCCGCAGCGGGTCACGGCGCCCGGGGTGCTGCGACAGGTCCTCAGAGAACTGGCGGACACCGCGCGACGCACAGATTCCGGCGTTGGTTAATCGGTGTGCTGCATCGCGGCAATGCGAGCGCGATATCCGTGCCTGCCTTTTTCTCTGCCGATTTGCCTGACAAGACGGATCGATGTGCATTGATGCAGTGCAAAATGATGCGCGGGGAGCCATGCGGGGTGGGAACACCCTGCGGCGGATTCCTCGCTTCCCATCATGGCGCCCGGACACTATGTTCGCGCCGCTTCCGGGGCGAGGGGCTATAATCCGCCGCCGAAGTTGTGCTGCCGGTGCGCACCGCGCGCGGCAATGGAGGGGTTATCCGTGAAAGAGACTGGTCTGCGTAACAGCGCCTATGGCGCCGACAAATTCGGCTTGAAAGATCTTGCCGAAATTCATTGGAATCTGACCGACGCACCGCTGTACGAGCACGCGATCCGTGCCGGCGAAGCGTCGATCGTTGCGGGCGGCGCGCTGTGCGCGGAAACCGGACATCACACCGGTCGTTCGCCGAAGGACAAGCACACGGTGGTGGACGATCTCACCCGCGACAGCGTGTGGTGGGATGGCAACCGCAAGCTCTCGCAGGAGCACTTCAACACGCTGTACGCGGATTTCCTCGCGCATTGCAAAGGCAAGAAGCTGTTTGCGCAGGATCTCTACGGCGGCGCCGATCCGACCTATCGCATCAAGGCGCGCGTGTTCACCGAGCTCGCGTGGCACTCGCTGTTCATCCGCACGCTGCTGATCCACCCGGAGGCTTCCGAGCTTGCCAGCTACGTTCCGGACATGACCATCATCGACCTGCCGTCGTTCAAGCCGGACGCGAAGCGTCATGGCGGCCGCGAAGGCTCCGACACGATGGTGGCGATCGATTTCACCCGCAAGATCGTGCTGATCTGCGGTTCGTCCTATGCCGGCGAAATGAAGAAGTCGGTGTTCACGACGCTGAACTTCTATCTGCCCGCGCAGAACGTCGTGCCGATGCACTGCTCGGCCAACGTCGGTCCGAACGGCGACAGCGCGCTGTTCTTCGGCCTGTCCGGCACCGGCAAGACCACGCTCTCGGCCGATCCCGATCGCACGCTGATCGGTGACGACGAGACCGGCTGGTCCAAAGACGGCATCTTCAATTTCGAAGGCGGCTGCTACGCCAAGACCGTCAATCTCTCGCACGAAGCCGAGCCGCAGATCTGGGACGCCACTAATCGCTTCGGCGCGGTGCTGGAAAACGTCGCATTCGATCCGGTCTCGCGGATTCCGGACTACACCGACATCAGCAAGACCGAGAACACCCGTTCGGCCTATCCGCTGGAATCGATCCCGAACGCGTCGCGCAGCGGCCGCGCCGGTCATCCGAAGAACGTCATCTTCCTCACGGCGGATGCGTTCGGCGTGATGCCGCCGATCGCCAAGCTGACGCCGGCGCAGGCGATGTATCACTACTTGTCCGGTTACACCGCCAAGGTCGCCGGCACTGAGAAAGGCCTCGTCGGCGTGCAGCCGGAATTCTCGACCTGCTTCGGGTCGCCGTTCCTGCCGCGTCCGCCGGCAGAATACGGTGAACTGTTCCGCAAGTTCATCACCGAGCACAATGTCGACTGCTGGCTGGTCAATTCCGGCTGGACCGCCGGCAAGTACGGCGTCGGCCGTCGCATGCCGATCAAGGCGACCCGCGCGCTGGTTACCGCCGCGCTCAACGGTTCGCTGAAGCAGGCGGATTTCCGCACGGATCCGTATTTCGGTTTCAGCGTTCCGACCTCCGTGCCGGGCGTCGAGCCGCACCTGCTCAACCCGATCAAGACGTGGAAGGACAAGGCCGAGTTCGACAAGACGGCGCGCGACCTCGTGCGCATGTTCCAGGAGAACTTCACCAAGTTCGAAAAGCACGTTACCCCGGACGTCCGCGCTGCGGCGCCGGAAGTCCGCATCGCCGCCGAGTAAAACCGGCGATCGATCGAAACGGAAAGGGCGGCCAGTTGGCCGCCCTTTTTGTTGCAAAAACGTGCCGCAAGAACAGAAGCGGGTCACCGCTCAATTGTTGTCGGTGTCGTTGCCCGCCAGCGCCGCGCCTTGCATGGTGTTGAAGCGCGACTTCTGCTCGTCCGACAATCCGGCGAAGAAATCATCGAGCGCCGGCTTCACGGTGTTCGCCGCGTCGATCATTGCTTTCAGTCGCATGGATGCCTGTTCGAGCCGGCCGGTCGGTGTCTGTGAGATATCGTCGGGGCAAGCGGCGCTCAGCTTATCGACGGCGTCGCGCGTCGCCTGCTGCAGCTTCTCCAGCGCCGGACGCTGCGCATCGGTCGGTTTCACCGTCGCTTCGATGCTGTCGACCGGCAGATCGACGAGGCCGGGCTTCGATTCCTTGCAGATCTTGCCGCTCGCTTGCAGCGTCTCCTGGCGCGCGGTCTTGTCGTCGGCGCTCTGGCCGATCGTCGGTCCGATCAGGTTGAAGCGTGCCTTCTGTTCATCGCTCAGCGATGTATAGAAAGCGTCGAGCGGTGGCCGCACGATTTCGACCGCGTTGAGCGTGGCCTGCAGCCGCGCGATCACCGCATCGAGGCGGCCGGGCGGTGTCAGCGGCGCATCGGTCGGGCAGGCGGCCTTGAACGTGTCGGCGGCGTTCTTCGCCGCGGTTTCGAGATCGCGCAGCAAGTCCTGCTGGTTGTCGGTGAGTTTTACCGCACGGCGAATCTGCGCGAACGGCCAGGCGGTGATGCCTTGTCCCGGCGTGCGGCAAGCCTGGTTGGCGCTTTGGATGGCGCTGCGAATTCGCGCCGGCGGTTTGCCGCTGCCACTCGGCGCAGCGGCGTAGGTGTAGGTGCCATCGTAAGCGCCATCGTAAGCGCCGGCATAGGGACCGCCGTCCGCCCAGAACACGCCATCGAACATGTCGTCGTAGGCGGCGCCCCAGTAGTCGTCTTCGTATGCGTAGGGGAAGAAGGTGTAATCGAACAGGTCGGAATAGGCGTAAGGCCAGTACGTTGCGCCGATCCAGGCGACGAAAGCGGCGCGGCGTCCGCGATGCCACGACTGACGCGGTACGGCGAAGCGATTGAGCGCCTGTGCCTGTGCATTGGCCCGTGCGAGGCGTGCGCCGTTGCCGTTCTGGGCAAGCAGGTTCTGTCTGCCCTGCGCGAACCGCCCCTGAGCGAAGCGTCCTTGCGCAAAGCGCCCGGACGCAAGGCCCTGACGGATTGCGGGATTGCTGATGCGCGCAGCGTTATTCCCTCGGGCGTTTGGCTGCAACGCATTGCCATTCGTGGTGCCTAAGGCGTTTTGGCGCTGCTGTGTGCGAAGCGCGCGCTGCTGGCGGATATCCTGCAGGCGCTGCGCGCGCTGGGCTGGCGGCAGAGCCCGCAGCGACCGGTTCTCTTGCCGCTGCAGCCGTTGTTCAGCGCGGTTCTGTTGCTGTATCAGGCGCCGCTGCTGGCGTGCCGTGTTCGGCTGTGCTGCCGGATTCTGACGCAGTGCCGGTGCGGCGGAGCGGATCGCCGGCCGCTGGGCCGGACGCGCGGCCGGCGCGGGCCGCGCGAACCAGCGCGGGCGCATGGCCGGCGCTTGTCGGGCAGCAGGAGCCAGACGAAACGCACGCCGTGCCAAGGGTGCCGGCCGGAATGCGGGTCGCGCGGCCGGAGCGGCTCGAAAAGCGGGGGCGGGACGCGCGGCTGGTGCCGGCGCACGGAATGCAGGGCGGGCAGCGGGTGCGGGGCGTGCCGCAGGCGCAGGACGGGCAGCCGCAGCCGGGCCGCGTTTTGCTGGATTCTGTGCCAGTGCTGGCGAAACCGCAAAGGCGAGAGTCACGCAGCCGGCGACGACGACGGCGCACCATCCAGTGGTCTTGTGAATCATCATCCCTGTCCCACACTGCGCCGGTCGTCCCCGGACCGGCCCATCAACGTGACATGTCAATGCAACGTGGGGCGTTCGGTTCGCCGCTGCCAGCGGCAAAGCCGTGGCGGCGCGCAAATGTGATGGAACATGAATGACCGGTCACGCGGCGGGGGCGTTGTCTTTTCGCAGCGCGAAGAACCTGCGCTATCGCGTCGCAGCCGCGTGGTCTGCAACCGGCGATCTGCGACCAAGGACGAATGCCGGATCAACTTCGGCGGCTGGTCTGGTTTCTGCTATATAGCGCGGTCATGAACAGACCCGAGAAGATATCCGGCGTCGCCGCCGGCATGATGCGCATCATCGGCATGGCCGGCTGGAGCGGCTCCGGCAAGACCACGCTGATCACGCGGCTCATTCCGCTGCTGACGGCGCGGGGTCTCAAAGTGTCGACGGTCAAGCACGCTCATCACGGCTTCGATCTCGACAAGCCGGGCAAGGACTCCTTCATGCATCGCGAGGCCGGTGCCGCCGAGGTGCTGATCTCGTCGGGCAAGCGCTTCGCGCTGCTGCACGAATTGCGTGATGAAGAGGAATGGGATTTGCCGAATCTCCTCGGCAAGTTGACGCCGGTC
>JBQCFU010000152.1:0-3069 GCA_051958775.1 Pseudolabrys sp. | reverse complement strand
AGTCGAGCCCGCCTTCCAGCAGCAGCGGACGCCCCGCGTTGCCCGCGCCCTGATACTGGTCGGACAGTTCGCGCTTGAGCCGTTCGAACTGCCCGTCGGAGAGCACCGCGCCGTCCGGCCCCGCATAGATCAGCGCGCCCGAGGGCCGCGCCGCATTGTCGAGCAGCGCCTTGTTCCACACCGCGGCCGCGTTATGCGTGTCGACCGCCACTGCCGCGGCGTCGAGCGGCGGCAGGCCGTAGTGATCGTCGAGCGGATTGAAGAACGTCAGATGCAGGATTGGCGGTACCGGCCGTACACTCTGATCGAACCGCACGCTCCGCCCGCCGACCGTGTAGTCGAATGCTTCCGGCCAGCCATCTGCGCCAGGCACGACGCGCATGCGGTCCGGCCGCAGCGCATAAATCTCGCGCACGGTGTCGCTCTCCAAGGTCACCGCTTCGAGATAGGCGTTGCCGGCGAGCAGCAGATGCGTGGTCACGGCTTCCATGAGGCTCGCGCCATCCTGGCGCGGATTGGGCCGCGCGATCAGGTCGAGCAGCGGATGCGTGTCGTGCTCGCGGCCGTCCTCATGCAGCAGAAAGGACACGGAGCCGACGCCTTCGGCGACGAGCCGCACCGCGCGATGCACCACGGCGTTCTTCGCGGGCCCCTCGCGTGCCAGCGCCGCAGTCTCGCGCGGCGTCCCCCGCGCGCGCCCACCACTCTCCAATGCGATCAGCCGCGCGGTGCGCGAGGCTTTGGCTTCGGGGGCCGTCAGCATATGCTTGATGAAATCGAACATGGTTCCTCGTTCACGGCAAATATTGCCAGCAGATCTGATCTGTTTGATTGGCGTGCGTTCCCTCCCCGTTCATTCCCGCGAAAGCGGGAATCCACTCTTAAAATCTGTGCGCGGCAAAGCCTGGGTCCCCGCTTTCGCGGGGACGAACGGAGGAAAGGCCAGATGATTTTTAAGAACGGTGCTGATGCGAGGTCAAAGAAACCGCTGGTCGTCGCCCTCAAGCAGATCGCGGAGATTGTTCGGCACCGGAAAACCGTAGCCGCGCCCCGGCTCGTCCCAATAAAGACGACCAGCCTTGTGATACGCGCTGGTGTAAAGCTCGGTGCCGATCATCTGCAGCGCCGACAACAGCGCCTGCATTGCGTCGATCCCGGCCGCATTCATGACTCGTGTCTTTTCCGGCCAGCCGATCTCATAGCGGCATGCCCAGTCGCCGTGTTCACTCTGCTGCGGGGCAAAAATCGAAACCGGCACGGCGACGTCCGCTGTACCGTCTTTTGTCTTCAGCTCGCATGTCGCAATCGGTGTCATGGCCACCGCCCCGCAGCGAGTATCGACAGAGCCGCGAGGCCTTACAATCCCCTCACCTGCGGCCGGCCCCTCGGGCCGAGGCACACCGCGGGGAGCGCCCCGACCACCCCCTCGCGCCGGTCCGGCGAGCGCCCGTTCGACAGGCCGTCGAGACCGAAGTCGCACAGCTCGTCCTCGAGCGCGGCGAACGCGCCGACGTGATGCACCCGCCCCTGCTCGTACAAAGCGGCGACCGGCTCGGCGCGTACATGCTTGCCGCGCGTCGCGCGCACCGCGATCACCGGCACTGCGGGATCACATTCGCCGATCACCGCACGCACCATATCGCCGCCCTGGTTGACCTCGGCGACGATGGCGTCGGCGGAAAGCCGGTGCCACAGTGCGACGGCACGGCCCGCCCACGCTGCCGGCGACAAACCGCCGCCGCTCTCGTCAGCCAGCACATAAGCGTGGCCGCTCTCGGCGACGCCGGCGGCGACGATGCCGCACGCATCCGCACCCTGGCGTGCCGAGGCCGGCGGATCGACCGCCACCACGATCCGCGTCAGCGGGAGCGCGACGCCAACGCGGCAGGCTTCGATCGATCCGCGCGACCACAGCGCATCCGGCCGGTCCTCGATGACTTCGCCATCGAGTTCCTGCCGTCCGAGCCGCGTGCCCGCATAGCGTGCGACAACATTGCTCAGGAATGTCGGCGCTAGATGGTGTGCGTTCACCTGTGTCGCCGCTCGCGTCACCGCTGTCCCCGGATCGGCCAGCAGCCGCCGGATCAACGGGATCGGCCGCGGCGTGGTGGTGACCACCTGACGCGGCCAGTCGCCGAGCCGCAGCGCGAATTGCAGCATGTCGAAGCAGGCATCGGCATGGCGCCACTTGGCAAGTTCATCGCACCACGCGGCCGAGAATTGCGGGCCGCGCAAGCTGTCGGGGTCTTCTGCCGAAAAGGTCTGCGCGACGACGCCGTTGCGAAACTCCAGCCGCCGCCGCGACGGCGTCCACACCGGCCGGTCGCGACGCGGATGCACCGCGAGCAGGCCGGAGACGCCTTCGATCATCACCTCGCGCACGTCATGTTCGGTCTCGCCGATCAGCGCGATCGTGCCATTGCCGCGCAGGCCG
The DNA here is from genome assembly GCA_051958775.1 of Pseudolabrys sp. GTDB lineage: Bacteria > Pseudomonadota > Alphaproteobacteria > Rhizobiales > Xanthobacteraceae > Pseudolabrys. Next base: position 635 of record JBQCFU010000152.1, on the reverse strand, counting down.
AGCTCGTCGCGCACCAGCGCGCGCACCCATTCGGCGCCGAGCCGTGTCTTGCCCGCGCCGCGCCCGCCGAGCACCAGCCACGTGGTCCAGGCTCCGCCACCCTGCGCCCATAACGGCGGCTGCTGATGGTCGTGCGCCAGCATCGACCAGTCGCAGCGCACGCCATCGATCGCATCGTCACTCTGTTGCCGAAGCGTCCTGATCTTTTCGCCGGGCGACAAGCTCGTCCATCGTTCGCATAAGCTCGAGTCGGTAGGAATCGAGGCTGCGCGGCTGGTCGTCATCGTCCGGTCCGGTATTGTCGTTCGCGCCACAGGCGGAAAGTTCGCGCAACACCTTGGCGAGCGCGGCCAGCGTGCGCGCATCGCGCTCGCGGTCCGCCGGCGCGCGATCTTTCGCGGTCAGCGCCCGTTGCATGTCGGCGATCTGTGCCGCCGCCACGTCAAGGAACAGATCGGAAATCGTGGTGCTGTCCCGCGCGGCCGAGAGCGGCCGCGCATCCATGGCCGGCTCCGTTTCGTTTTCGGTTCCGCTGTTGCGTTGCCCCATTTGCGCCTGCCCCAAAACAAAACGCACCGGAACGTTCCGGTGCGTCTCGAAATCGTCTTGCTGTCGCCGCGCCGTATCGGCGCAAC
>JBQCFU010000151.1:0-2228 GCA_051958775.1 Pseudolabrys sp. | reverse complement strand
TTCAACCCGCTGCCGGCGATCGCGTTGCTGCCGCTCGCATTGATCTGGTTCGGGCTCGGAATTCCGTCGCTGGTTTTCGTCATCGTCCACTCGGTGTTGTGGGCGGTGTCGCTGAACACGCTGTCCGGTTTCCGTTCGGTGCCGGAGGTGCTGCGGATGACGGGGCGCAATTACAACCTGTCCGGCGTCCGGTTCGTGACCAAGATCCTGATGCCGGCGGCGTTCCCGGCCATTCTGGCGGGCCTCAAGATCGGCTGGGCGTTTGCCTGGCGTACGCTGATTGCCGCCGAACTGGTGTTCGGCGTGTCGTCGCGGTCGGGTGGTCTCGGCTGGTACATCTTCGAGTCGCGTGCGGAGTTGCAGACGGCGCAGGTGTTCGCCGGCCTGCTCGCGGTGATCGTCATCGGCCTCTTGGTCGAGTCGGTGATCTTCCGCACCATCGAGGCACGCACGTTGCAGCGCTGGGGCATGCAGCGCTAGCGCTGTTGCCACTGCATCGATTACAATAAAGAAACAGCCCCGCATCTGCGGGGCTGTTTTTTATGGAGCCGGTGCGGTGTTGTCGGCGATTTGTTGGTCAGCGCAGTGCCTTGCTGAACAGGTCGTGGGTCCGTTGCAGCGCCAGCCCCGACGCGCCAGGTCGATAGGGCGGATGGCCGAAGCGGCCGAACGCATGCGGCGCCTGCTCGTACACATAGACCGAGACATGCGGCATGTCCCTGGTCACCGCTTCGATCTCCGCAGCGGCCGCGACCGGCACGCTCTGATCGAGTTCGCCGAAATGCAGGTCGGTCGGACAGCGGATATTCCGCGCTTCATGAACATGATGCTGAATCCGGGTGCCATAATACACCGAGCTCCCATCCGGACTTCTGCGCGTGGCGGATAGATATGCGAGTTGTCCGCCGAGGCAGTAGCCGACCACGCCGGCCTTGCCGTTGGTGTGCGAGCTTTTGCGCAGGAATGAGTAACAGGTGTCGAGGTCGTCGAGGGCGAGTTCAGTATCAAGTTCAGTCGCGAGTTTGCGGCCGCGCTGCTGGTTCTCGGGATTGTAGGCCATATACAGGTGAGGCTCATGCCGCCAGAACACGTCCGGTGCCAACGCAACATAACCGGCTTCTGAATAAAGATCGCAGACTGCGCGGACCCAATCGTTGACGTTGTAGATTTCCGGCAGCACCACCACGCCCGGTCCGGTGCCCGCGGCAGGCAGCGACAGGAATGCCTGGAAGCTGCCGCCCTTGGCCGCGATCTCGATAAACTCACCCATATTCAACGTCTCCCGGATGGCGCGATGCTGCGCGCTCTTTCTGCATGTCCGTTCTGCTGCAAAACGCCGTGAGAACGAAGGCGGCTGCTATTGGATATTTCGATATTTTATTGTATAACTTTGCGTACAGAACACGCAAGTATCTGTCAGGGCAAAGGGAATTAGCGTTCAGGCCTTCGGATCGGATCGGATCGGATCGGATCGGATCGGATCGGATCGGATCGGATCGGCCTTCTGCGCACGGGCGGCCAGCACAGGCCCTGGGTTCGCTCCGGCGCAAAGCGCGCCGCGGGATGAATCATCGGGCAGGGAGTTTGCGGCGGAAATTTCATGTCGACACTCGCTTTCGCCATCGCTTCCCGCATCAACGCGCTGTCGTTTGCTCAGTTGCCGTCGCAGGCGGTGCACTGGGCGCGATTGGCCATCGCCGATAATATCGCGGCCGGGCTCGGCGGATGCCGGGAGCCGAGTGTCGACATTCTATTGTCATTGACGCAGATGAGCGGTGTGCGCGGTTCGTGCACCGTGCTAGGCCGTGCCGAGACGCTCCCAGCGCTTGAAGCTGCATTTGTGAATGGCGCCGCGGCACACGCGCTCGATTTCGACGATTGCAGCCCTACCATGGACGGCCATCCGTCGGTGCCGATGGTACCTGCGTTGCTGGCGCTGGCGGAACAGCTTGATCGCTCTGGTCACGACGTGATCGAAGCCTATGTTGCCGGTTACGAGACCGAAACCGCGATCGCATCTGTCATCAATCCCGATCACGGTCAGCGCGGCTGGCATCCGACCGCGACACTCGGCATCTTCGGCGCCGCAGCGGCGTGCGCAAAGCTTCTCAAAATCGATGACACAGCGTTTGCCGTAGCGTTGTCGATTGCGGCGTCGAGCGCAGCGGGGTTACGCGCTAATTCAGGCACGATGACCAAGCACCTGCATGCCGCGCAGAGTAACCGGA
>JBQCFU010000150.1:0-2485 GCA_051958775.1 Pseudolabrys sp. | reverse complement strand
CTTGCGGTCGGCACGCACAGCCTGATCGCGGCGAAGAACGTCAAATCGTTCGCCGACCTCAAGGGTAAACGCGTGATGACCGGTGGGCAGGGCGATATCACCAATCTCTGGTGGAAGGCGGCTGCCAAGCAGAACGGTCTTGACCCGGACAAGGATGTCGAACTGCTGTTCTCGGGTTCAACCACCAACCGTCTTTCAGCCCTCTATGCCGGCGGCATCGAAGCGACCGTCATTTCGACGCCGCAGACATTCAAGGCGATCGAGGAGGGCTATACCGACCTCGGCCCGGTGGCGCCTTATCTCGGCGAATTCCCAATGATGATCTGGCATGTCAACGATGCCTGGGCCAAGGCTCATAGAAAGGAAGTTGTCAACTTTGTGCGCGCTCATAACAAGGCGATCCGTTATATGATCGATCCGGCGCACCGCCAGGAAGTATCACAGCTGCTGGCGAAAGCGTCGAACTCTGGCCTCGATGATGCACTGAAGACATGGGATCTTTGCATGAAGATCCATGCGTTCGTGCCGGATGGGTCGATTTCCGACGCCGCGGTGAAGCGTGTGATCGATACGCTGACGCAGGCCGGCGATCTCAAAGCGCCCGAAAAGCCTGTCGGCACCTATTACGACGCCAGCTTCGTCAAAGCGGCTCAATAACGGTCGGATCTGATGCCAACCTCGGAACAAACAACGGCTGGCGGTGCAGGCGCATCGCGGGCTGCGGGGCCGCCGGCTTCCATTCCAAGAAAAAAGAAGTCAGCCAAGTCTTCCCTCTACTGGACGTCGGCCGCGTCGGTCATCGGCGGGCTGCTTCTATGGGAGCTTGCTGGCCGCTTCATCGTTAAGAAGGCGCTGTTTCTCACCACGCCGACGCAGATCGTCGACGCGACGATCTCGCTGATCGCCGCAGGCGAACTGCAGCGCCACATTGTCGCGAGCGGTAGCGAGTTCATTATTGGTCTGGTTCTGGCGGTTGTACTCGGCATCGCCGTCGGCTTCGCCATGGCTTCCGACAAATACGCCAAGCGCGCGCTGGGGCCATGGGTAGCCGCTTTTTATGCGACGCCGACTATCGCTATTTCTCCGCTCATCATTCTGTGGGCTGGTATCGGCATTTGGTCGAAAGTGATCGTCGTGGTCATCAATGCCGTGTTCCCGATGATCATCAACACGGAAGCGGGCTTGCGCTCGACTGACAAGCAGTTGGTTGAGGCGGCGCGCTGCTTCGGCTGCAGCCGCCTGCAAGTGTTCTGGAAGGTCTCGCTGCCGTCCGCGGTCCCGTTTCTGTTCGCCGGTATGAAACTCGCTATCGGTCGCGCATTGGTGGCCGTTGTCGTTGCTGAACTATTCGGCTCACGTGCCGGTCTCGGCTTTTTGCTGCTGCAGGCCTCGGACGCATTCAATATGCCCTTGCTGTTCGTTGCTGTCGTCATTCTGGCCGTCAGCGGCATGGTACTGACCTGGCTGGTTGGCGCGGTCGAGCGGCTGTTGATGCCGTGGCGTTATACGTCGGAGCAGGAATGATGGTCGCAAAACTACACGTGAGAGATCTGCACAAGTCGTTCGGCGATTTGCAGGTACTGCGCGACATGAATTTCACTGTTGCGGAGCACGAGTTTGTCGCCATCGTCGGCCCCTCGGGCTGTGGAAAGACTACGTTGCTGCGCACGATCGCCGGCATCGAAACGCCGGATTCCGGCGCGGTGATTATCGACGGCAAGCCGATCAAAGGCCCAGGTGCCGATCGCGGCTTTGTATTTCAGCAAGATTCGCTGCTGCCGTGGCGGACGATCTGGAAAAATCTGGTATTCGGTCTCGAAGTCAACGGACGGCTGAACGCGGCGAACGTCGCCGAAGCGAAAAAGCTTCTACAATTGGTCGGTCTATCGGGCTTCGAGCAGTTCTATCCAAATCAGATTTCAGGCGGCATGCGTCAGCGCGTCAATCTTGCGCGCGCGCTCGCGCTCAATCCTGAAGTTCTGATTATGGATGAACCGTTTTCGGCGCTCGATGCTCAGACGCGCGAGATGATGCAACTCGAACTGCTACGGATCTGGCAGCAGGGGCGCAAGACCGTGCTGTTTATCACCCACCAGATCGACGAGGCTGTCTTCCTGGCCGATCGCATTGTCGTGCTCGGCCGTCGCCCCGGTTGGGTTAAGGAACTCATCACCATCGATTTGCCGCGACCCCGCAATCTTGCGGTAAAGCGCACTGCGGTGTTCGGCGCCTATGTGGACCAAGTGTGGAATCTGATTGAGAACGACGTTCGCGCCAGCATCGTCGAGGACGCGCAGCTTCCGGCAGCTTGAGGCATTCATAACCGGGGCAAACCCACAGCACTTAGATTTGACAACCGCGCCTCGGCCACTCGACGTGCGTAGCAGCTTTTTTATTGCGACCTATTGTTGTCCCCGACCGCTCGGCGAAGTGGATGTGGACTATTCAGTGGGGACCGGTCACGACCCATGTCGACACAGTCGGT
>JBQCFU010000149.1:0-2358 GCA_051958775.1 Pseudolabrys sp. | reverse complement strand
TCGTCGATACGCGTCGCCAGTTCCTTTGCGGCGAATCCGCCGAACACCACGGAATGCACCGCGCCGATCCGCGCACAGGCGAGCATGCCGATGATCGCCTCCGCCACCATCGGCATATAGATGATGACGCGGTCGCCCTTGCCGACGCCGAAATCCTGCAGCACCGCCGCCAGCGTCTTCACCTCCGCCAACAGTTCGGCATAGGTGAAGCTGCGGACCAGACCGGTGAAGGCGGAATCGTGGATCAGCGCCGGCTGGTTGGCACGGCCGTTCGCCACATGCCGGTCGAGCGCGTTGTAGCAGGTGTTGCAGACCGCGCCGGCATACCAGCGGCCATAGATGCCCTGGCTGGCGTCGAACACTTTCTTCGCCGGCTCGTACCAGTCGATCGCCTGCGCCGCCTCAGCCCAGAACCCCTCCGGGTCGCGCAACGCGCGCGCATAGGTTTCGGCATAGCGGCTGGTGGTGGCATCCATGATCGTCTCCTTCTCAGCCGCCTTCACCCTGAAGGGCGCCCCAATCTTTGATGGCGCATTTCGGAGGGTGAGCGGCGGGGCCTCGCCCTGCGAGACACCGCTTCAGGCGGCTCCTCGGGACGAAGCATTTGCGCGTTTCCTGCTGGGCTGAATTGTGTCGCGCGGTGTCGCTTTTTGCAAAGGCCGCGGTTATAGGTCCGGCCCCTCCTTTCGGATGACCCCTGCGTGGCCCCGTATCTCTCCGATCCGCTGTTCTACGCGGCTGCAATCCCGGCCGTGATTTTTCTCGGCCTCGCCAAGGGCGGCCTCTCAGGTGTCGGCACCGCGGCGACGCCGCTGATGGCGCTTTATCTGCCGCCGCTCGAGGCGGCGGCGCTGCTGCTGCCGATCCTGCTGACCCAGGATGCGATCTCCGTTTATGTCTATCGCCGCGAGTGGAGCGCCGAGACGCTCAAGATCACGCTGCCGGGCGGCCTGATCGGCATTTTGCTCGGCTGGCTGTTCGCCGCCTATGTGCCGGATGACGCGATCCGCATCCTGATCGGCGTGGTGGCGCTGGCCTTCGTGCTCAATGTCTGGCTGCGCCGCGCGCCGGTCGATCCGAGGCCGCAGCGAAAGGGGCCGGGCGTGTTCTGGGGCGCGGTGTCGGGCTTCGCCTCATTCGCCAGCCAAGGCGGCGGCCCGCCGTTCCAGGTCTATGTGCTGCCGCTGCAACTGCCGAAAATGGTGTTCGTCGGGACGGTGACGATCTTCTTCGCGCTCATCAATGTGATGAAGGTGATCCCCTATCTGGCGCTGGCGCAATTCTCGGGCGCCAATTTCGTCACCTCGATGCTGCTGATCCCGGTCGCGGTGATGGCCAATTTTGCCGGCATCTGGCTGATCCGCGTGATGCCAACCAAAGTATTCTACCGGATCACCTATGCCCTGCTGTTCATCCTCGGCAGCATCATGCTGTGGCAGGGCGTGAGCCACTTGTTGCGCTGACGCAGGCGATGACAAGCTGACGGGCCGCGGCTAATTTGCTCTCCTCTTGGGAGACTGCAATGACGCGGGCCACATCGCCTTACGACATCGACCTCGACCGCAACCCGGCGAATTTCCAGCCGCTGACGCCGCTCGGCTTCCTCGAGCGCGCGGCTTCTGTCTATCCGGACCACACCGCCATCGTCCACGGCGCGCTGCGGCGCAATTACCGCGACTTCTATGCACGCTCGCGCCGGCTCGCCTCGGCGCTCGAGCAACGCGGCATCGGCCGCGGCGACACGGTGTCGGTGATGCTGGCCAACACGCCGGCGATGCTGGAAGCCCATTACGGCGTGCCGATGTGCGGCGCGGTGCTCAACTCGCTCAACACCCGGCTCGATGCGGCGATCCTCGCCTTCACGCTTGATCACGCCGAGACCAAGGTGCTGATCGTCGACCGCGAATATTCCAAGGTGATGAAGGATGCGCTCGCAGCGGCCAAAGTGAAGCCGCTGGTGATCGACTACGACGATCCGGAATATTCAGGTCCGGGCGAGCGGCTCGGCAGCATCGAATATGAGGATTTTCTGGCGCAGGGCGATCCGGCATTCGCCTGGCTGATGCCGGACGACGAATGGGATGCGATCACGCTCAACTACACCTCGGGCACCACCGGCGATCCGAAAGGCGTCGTCTACCACCATCGCGGCGCGCATCTGCTGGCCATGGGCAATGTCATCACCTGCGGCATGGGCCGGCATCCGGTCTATCTGTGGACCTTGCCGATGTTCCACTGCGACGGCTGGTGCTTCCCGTGGACGCTGTCGATCGTCGCCGGCACTCATGTCTGCCTGCGCTGGGTCCGCGCCGGCGCAATGTATGACGCAATCGCGCGCGAGAAGGTGACGCATCTGTG
>JBQCFU010000148.1:0-2043 GCA_051958775.1 Pseudolabrys sp. | reverse complement strand
TATCAGCGCCTTGGCGCCGTTGATGGTAGCGGCGCGCAGCGCGTCGCGGGCGAGGAAGATGTCGGGCTTCAGCCGCGCATCCTTGAACATGCCGGCGACGATCGGCAGCTGCCGCATGAGATTCATATTCCCCGCTGCGGCGACGCCGTCGGTGCCGAGGCCAACCGTGACGCCGGCCTTCACCATCTCCGGATATTTGCCGATCGCGGTCGCGCCCTTGCCGAGCTTGAACGACGAGCACGGGCAGAACGCGACCTTGGTGCCGCGCTTCGCCAGCAACTGGACTTCCTCGTCGGTGACGGCCGCGCAGTGAGCGATGACGAGGTTGTTGCCGAGGCCGTCGGCCTTGTCGATGCGCGTTACCGGCCAGACGCCGTATTTTCCTTCGCAGACCTTGGCTTCCTCGATCGAGGTGGCGAGATGGTAGGTGGTGCCGACGCCGAGCTTCTGCGCGAGCTTCACGGCGCCCACATGCAATTCGAGCGTGCAGGGCTCCTTGCCTTCGATCTTGACCCAGCAGCGGGCGCGGCCGTCGAGCGCGCCGTTATATTTGCGCACGCATTTTTCCAGTTCCTCCAGCGCCGCCGCGGCGTTCGGGAAGAAATGGTGGTGCATCATCTCGTCGGTCCAGCCGCGCGGCCGTTCCGCGGGCGGATTGTCTGCGGCGTGGCGGCCGGTGATGCCGCGCATGCCGGTCTTTTCCATCGCGCGGACGACGATGCCGGGATCGTATTGCGAGCCCATGTCGAGGAAGCAGGTGGTGCCGCCGCGCAGCATCTCGGTCATGCCGAGCATCGCGCCCCAGTACTCATCTTCCTCGGTGACATGCGCGTAGAACGGCTTGGCCCAGTGGAACACCCAGGCGCGGGTGTTCAGGTTGTCGGGGAACACCGCACGCGACAGGGTTTCCGATAGATGGACGTGGCTGTCGACGAAGCCCGGGCAGATCGCCTTCATGCGGCCGTCGATGGTCTCGTCGAATTTGGAGCCCTTGTGCCGCTTGGCAATGTCGGCGGCCGAGCCGATATCGGCGATCCGGTCGTTTTCGATCACCACGCTCGCATCGCGCAGAATGGTGTCGTTCTTGTCGACGGTGAATGCGACGTCGAGATGTTCAATGAGCCTGCGCATCGTATTCTCTCCTGCTGACGTGTCGCCGTGCGCCGGCGCTCAATTCACAACGAGAAGCTTGTCGGTGTTCGCGTAGTCGGAAATCAGCTCCGATCCCGACTTGGTAACCAGCAGCATGTCCTTGTTCTGCATGCCGTAGCCGTAGCCGGTCTGATAGCAGAGCGGCTCGAAGCCGAGCACCATGCCTTCCTCGACCACGGCGTCCTTGCCCGGCTGGCCGAGGATCGGCGTCTTGCCGAGATAGGGATTCTCGTGGAGGTGCAGGCCGATGCCGTGGCCGACGAACGAGATCGGCGGCAGGTTCATTTCCGACAGCTTGGCGATGAAAGCCTCGTAAATCGCGCGGCAGCTCGCACCCGGTTTCACCATTTCCATGATCTGGTATTTGCAGTCGACCAGATGCTGCCAGATTTTTTCCGCCATCTCCGGCGGCTTCTGGACGACGGCTGTGCGGCAAACGCCGGCCTGATAGCCGCCGATCACCGAGAAAATCTCGACGCGGCAGACGTCGCTCGTTTGCAGGCGGCGCGCGGAAGGGCCGACATTGGGAAGCTGGCTGCGCTCGCCGGTGGCGACGATCAAAAGCTTGAAGTGCTCGGCGCCGAGCTCATAGATGCGCCGTGTCAGTTCGCCGGCGATGTCCAATTAGCTGGAGCCGACGCGGACAGCGGCGAGGCTGTCGGTGATCGCCTGGTCGGCGATGCGCGACAGTTTGCGCAGCAGCGCGATCTCGTCAGCAGTCTTGATCTGGCGCAGACGGGCGAGGATATCTTCGCACGGCACGAACTGTGCGTTCGGCAACGCCTTGACCAGCCGCGCGAAGTCGCCGGCCGGCAGATAATCCATCTCCATGCCGATGCGGGCCTTGGCCAGGCCCATCGAGTTGAGCTGGTCGGCCAGCACCAGCATCGG
>JBQCFU010000147.1:0-2968 GCA_051958775.1 Pseudolabrys sp. | reverse complement strand
CATACCGGGACCGCCGCGCGGCCCTTCATAGCGGATCACCAGAACGTCGCCCTCTTTGTATTTCTTGTTCTTCACCGCATCGAAGCACGCCTCTTCGCCGTCGAAGCAGCGGGCGGGACCGGTGAATTTGAGGTGATCCTTCGGCATGCCGGCAACCTTCACGATCGCGCCTTCCGGCGCGAGGTTGCCTTTGAGACCGACGACGCCACCGGTCGGCGACAGCGGGCGGTTAGCCGGCAAAACGACATCCTGTTTGTCGTTCCACTTCACTTTGGCCAGGTTCTCCGCAATCGTCCGACCCGTGACCGTGATGCAATCGCCATGCAGATAGCCGTGGTCGAGGAGCGTCTTCATCAGCAACGGGATGCCGCCAACCTCGAACATATCCTTGGCGACATAACGGCCGCCCGGCTTCAAATCTGCGATATATGGTGTCTTTTTGAAGATTTCGGCGACGTCGAACAGCGTGAATTCGATGCCGCATTCATTGGCGATCGCCGGCAGATGCAGCGCGGCGTTGGTCGAGCCACCGGACGCAGCTACCGTCGCCGCCGCGTTCTCCAATGCCTTACGGGTGACGATGTCGCGCGGACGGAGACCGGTCTTGATCAGCTCCACCACCTGCTCACCGGCGGTCATGCAGAACCGATCGCGGATTTCGTAAGGTGCCGGCGCGCCGGCCGAATACGGCAGCGCAAGACCGATCGCCTCGGAGACCGTCGCCATGGTGTTGGCGGTGAACTGGGCGCCGCAGGCACCAGCCGACGGGCACGCCACCTGCTCCAACTCGTCAAGGTCGTCGTCGGACATCGCACCCACCGAGTGCTTGCCGACCGCCTCGAACATGTCCTGGACGGTGACCACCTGCCCGCGGAAATTGCCCGGCAGGATCGAGCCGCCATAAATGAAGATCGACGGCACGTTGAGGCGCACCATTGCCATCATCATGCCCGGAAGGGATTTGTCGCAGCCGGCAAGGCCGACCAGCGCATCGTAGCCGTGGCCACGCATGGTCAGTTCGACCGAGTCGGCGATCACCTCGCGCGACGGCAGCGAGGCGTACATGCCGGCATGCCCCATGGCGATGCCGTCGGTCACGGTGATGGTGCAGAATTCGCGCGGGGTACCGCCGGCGGCGGCAACGCCCTTCTTCACTGCCTGCGCCTGGCGCATCAGCGAGATGTTGCAAGGGGCGGCTTCATTCCAGCAAGACGCCACGCCAACGAAAGGCTGATGGATCTGCTCCTTGGTCAGCCCCATCGCATAGTAGTAGGACCGGTGTGGTGCGCGCTCAGGTCCTTCGGTGACGCGACGGCTGGGCAGCTTGGATTTCAGATCGGTCTTAGCGTCCATGGTACTCTTCAGGGCCCCCCGACCCTATGCGCCGTCCGCAGCGGGGTTCGGCTTACCCCCATCCCCGACCACGTTGGCTCGCACCGCCAGCCTTCGTCCCGAGGACTGTTTTGGTGTCCGGGAACCGTGTGGCCAAATCGCGGCGCGTGCCACCACTGATACGGTCCGCTCGTTAATTGTTCGCCACCTGTTGCCGGCCAGACACAGATCGGCCAAAGGCCGACACACATAAGCCCGCGCATTTCACGTCATGCCCGCAACCGCAAAACTCACCCAACACTTTTTCGACCGCCCGGTGCTCGCAGTCGCACACGAACTGATCGGCGCGACACTGCTGGTTAACGGTGTTGGCGGCCGCATTGTCGAGGTCGAGGCCTATCATCAGACCGAGCCGGCAGCGCACAGCTATCGCGGCCTGACGCCGCGCACGGCGGTGATGTTCGGACCGCCCGGCCACGCCTATGTCTACCGCTCATACGGCCTGCACTGGTGCGTCAACTTCGTCTGTGAGGCGGCTGGTTCAGCGGCTGCTGTCCTGATCCGGGCGATCGAACCGCTGGAGGGGCTTCCCGCGATGCACAAGCGACGCGCGGGCATCGACGATCCACGCCTGCTCTGCGCCGGTCCGGGGCGGGTCTGCGCCGCGTTGAACATCACGGTCGCCCAGAACGGCCTACCGCTCGATCGCGCTCCGTTCGAACTGCGGGCCCGTCGCGGCGAACCCGACATCGTCACCGGGCCGCGGATCGGCATAACCAAGGCAGTCGAGAAACCGTGGCGGTTCGGACTGAAGGGATCGCGCTATCTCAGCAAGCCGTTTAGGGCGTGAGGCGAAAGGACGCGTCGAAGCCGAGCTCGCGCTTCGCCTTCTCGCTCGACACTGCCCCGTCATCGTCCGCGACATTGTAGATGCCGGCCGAGCCCCGTCGCACGGCCTGTGAAGCCGCCTGAGCGGCCGCATCGACATGGACCGACGGCGGCTTCGGCGGCGTCTCGTTCCAGGTACCCGGGCCGTAGAGAAAACCGTAGCGCAGGACGAGGCCGTCGATCCCACCCGCCTCCAGCACCGCGCTTTCCAGCGCCCGCACGCCGGCGATGGTCATGGAGCGGACCGGGTCGCTGCTCTCGTCGAGCGGATCGCTCTCGACCCGCAGTCCCGATCCCGGCACGTAGATGAAAGCGATGCTCTGGGCGATCACGCGCCGCACGCCGGCCGACGCCGCAGCGGCCATCAGGTTGCGCGTTCCCTCGGTCCGCAGCCGCGCATTGCGCGTCAGCGCATCCACATAACCGGGCGATCCCGGCGCGCTCGGCAAATCGGTGAGCTGATGCACGATCACGTCCGGCTCCGCCGCATCGACCGCGCGGCGAACCGCCTCGGCGTCGAACACATCGACGACAACCGGCGTCGCGCCGAGCGTGCTCAAGGCGCGTCCCTTGGCGGGGGTGCGCGTCGTGCCGACCACGGTCACGCCGCCGTCGCGCAACAGGCGCACCATGCGACGGCCGATCACGCCCGTCGCGCCCGCCAAAAAGACCTTCACGGCGTCTCTTTCAGCAGATCGAGCGCGGCGGCGAACTTGGCGCGGCGTGCCGCCGCCTCCGCGCGCTTCTC
>JBQCFU010000146.1:0-2121 GCA_051958775.1 Pseudolabrys sp. | reverse complement strand
TCGACGACGAGGTAAAAGACCTTTTCACGGGCCTCGCCAGGTTCGGACCGGCGTTCGTCGGAGAGATATCCCGCCCCGGCTGCTACTCCGAAGCGCATCGCTATGAAGATGGGCAAGAGATTTGGAGCGTCGACTACGACTATGACAATCGCAAGCCCAACGATGTGCTGCAAGTGGAGGCCCCCTGCCATCCGACATGCGAGCCATCATCGACCAAGCCTACACGGACGAAGCCCAAGGCCGAGGCAGTGACATCGGCATAGATGTGCTGTTCGAAATTTCGGGCAAGATGTCTAAAACTATATGCGGCTTCAGTCCCCACGAGGAGCCGCCCGACGGATTCCGCTGGTCGATGCTCCAGCGGATCGGCGGCGAGCCCGAGCCTAAACCCGTACCGGAGCCGAAGGGCTGTCTCGCGCTGTTGTTCGGCTGGCTGTAAGCGCAGTGCGGGCGGGTTCAGGCCGTAGATTGCGCGGCCATTCAACTATGATTGAAGCGTCACGCCAGACCCTTCGGCAAGCTCAGGAAAGGCTTGTTCCAGCATCTACCGTGAGGCCATCGCCACGCCGCAGAGTGGACCCCGGAACAAGTCCGGGGTGACGGTTTTACCTCCGCTTACAGCTGCCCGTGGCAGTGTTTGTACTTGCGGCCCGAGCCGCAGGGGCACGGCGCGTTGCGGCTGATGCGGTTTTCCCATTCGGCGGGATCGCCCAGCACCGGCGCGTCGGGCTGCACCATCTGCATCGGCGGCAGGCGCGTGGTCACCAGCCCGAGCGAGGCTGCATCGCGGTCCGCGCTGTCGTCACCGCCGGTGAGCGGGTCGATATGGGTGGTGGTGAAGATGTCCGGCATCGGCGGAAGCTCGGGCGGCGCGAAGTTGAAGCGGATGTGCGACAGCGTCCGCGTCACGTCCTCGCGAATGATGCCGAGCATGCGCTCGAACATCGCAAAGGCTTCCTGCTTATATTCGTTGATCTGCGTCTTCTGCGCATAAGCGCGCAAGTGAATGACTTGACGGAGCGCGTCGAGCGTCGACAGATGCTCCTTCCACTGGTGGTCCAGCTGCTGGAGCAGCACGCTCTTTTCGATATTGTGCCAGCTTTCCTGGCCCACTTCCTCGACGCGCTTGGCGAGTTCGGTCTCGGCCATTTCCTGGATACGGGTAGCGAGCAGTTCGGGCTCGACCATCTCTTCCTGCAGCCAAGCTTCGATGGGCGCCTCGATGTTGTAAATGTCGGCGGCAGCCTCCTTGAGCCCCGCGACGTTCCATTGCTCAGGATAGGAGCCCGGTGGGCAGGCGTCGGCGACGATCGCATTGACCGTCTCGGCGCGCATGTCGGCGACCACCTCGTCCACCGTCTCGGCGTCCATGATGTCCGCGCGCTGCTCGTACACGACCTTGCGCTGATCGTTCATGACGTCGTCATATTCGACGACCTGCTTGCGGATATCGTAGTTGCGCGCCTCGACCTTCTTCTGCGCGGTCTCGATCGCCTTGGAGATCCAGGGCGAGATGATCGCCTCGCCGTCCTCCAGATTCTTGTTCATCATCTTGGCGAACATCGTCTGCGGACCGAAGATGCGCAGCAGATCGTCGTCGAGGCTGAGATAGAAACGGCTGAGACCCGGATCGCCCTGGCGGCCCGAACGGCCGCGCAGCTGGTTGTCGATACGGCGGCTCTCATGGCGCTCGGTGCCGAGCACGAACAGGCCGCCCGCGGCGAGCACCTTTTCCTTCTCGGCCGCGATCTCGGCACGGATGCCTTCGGCGACGCGCTCATATTCAGGCGTGCCCGCGACCAGGTCGGGATGCTCGTCGAGCATGCGCATCTCGAGATTGCCGCCAAGCTGGATGTCGGTGCCGCGGCCCGCCATGTTGGTCGCGATCGTGACGGCGCCGAAGCGGCCCGCCTGCGCCACGATATGCGCTTCCTGCTCGTGATAGCGGGCATTCAGCACATTGTGCTTCACGCCTTCCTTCTGGAGATATTCGGATAGCATTTCCGACTTTTCGATCGAAACGGTGCCGACCAGCACCGGCTGCCCCTTGTCGGCGTGCAGCTTGATCTTCTTGGCGATGGCTTTGAACTTGTCCTGCGTGTTCTTGTAGAACTCGTCCTC
>JBQCFU010000145.1:0-10540 GCA_051958775.1 Pseudolabrys sp. | reverse complement strand
CGCATCGAAGGTGAAGGTGCCGGCTTCGGCACCGCCAAACCGCACCTGCCACTGGCCATCCTTGCGCGTCATGCCGACGACCGGCGTGTTCAGCGCGATCGCGCCGCCGTGGTCCTCGATGTCGCCGCGCAAAGCCAGCATAGAGCCGTGGCTGTCGATGATGCCGGTTTCCGGCGACAGCAGCGCCGCGGTGCAGAACAGCTCAGGCTCCATCGTCATCGCGGTTTTTGCGTCGATGAAGGTGAGACCTTCGACGCCGTTGATGCCGCCTTGCTTGTAGATGGTCTCGATCTTCGCCAGCTCGGCGTCATTGGTGGCGACGATCAGCTTGCCGCATTTGCGGTGCGGCACCCCATGCGAGGCTAAGAACTCGTAAAGCATCCGCCGGCCGCGCACGCACAGCAGCGCACGCAGCGTGTCGGTCGGATAATACATGCCGGCATGGATCACCTCGCTGTTGCGCGAGGAGGTGACGGTGCCGATCGCGTTCGCCGCCTCGGCGACAATGACCTCATGGCCCCGCAGCGCCGCAGCCCGCGCCACCGCCAGCCCGACGATTCCCGCTCCTGCCACCAAGACCTGCATTGCGATTCCAGTCCCACCTGATCTCCTGCCTTCTTAACCATCGCGCACGGGGCTTGAAAAGCACGGCTTTCGCGGCAGCGGGCTTCTTAAGGTTTCCAACCGATCGCGGTTGAATGGGCCGGGCACGGAAGGCAGGGTCGAGGCAACAGGCTTATCAGGTGAATGCTCATGCTGACGTCCGCGCGGTTAACCCTTCCCACCCTCGCCGCCGTTTTGGCTCTCGCGGCCCTCCCGTCCGGACCGGCCGCGGCGAACCCCGCGCCGGGCGCCGTCAAGGTGCATGACGGCTGCCGCAACACGGCGAGCTTCGAACGCTGGGTGCAGGACTTCCGCAAGGACGCGATCGCACAGGGCATCAACCCCGCCGTGGTGGATTCGGCCGTTCCCTATATGGAGTTCGCGCCGGAAATCATTCAGCGCGACCGCAATCAGCAGGTGTTCCAGCAGAGCTTTCTGCAGTTCTCCGACCGCATGATCGCCCGTCACCGCATGAAGAATGCGGAAATTATGATGAAGCGCCATGCGGCGCTGCTCGCCAAGGTCGAGAAGCAGTACGGCATTCCGGCGCCGGTGCTGGTGGCGTTCTGGGGCCTCGAAAGTGACTTCGGCACCAATACCGGCAAGCACAACATCCTGCGGGCGATCGCGACGCTCGCCTATGACTGCCGCCGCACCGAATATTTCCGCGAGCAGCTCGTCGATGCGCTGCGCATCCTGCAGCGCGGCGATCTCACCGTCGCCGAGATGAACGGCGGCGACTGGGCCGGCGAGCTGGGCGCGATGCAGTTCACCGCGTCGGACTATTATCGCAGCGCCGTCGACTACGACGGTGACGGCCGCCGCGATCTGGTCAAGAGCGTGCCGGACACACTCGCCTCCGCGGCAAATTTCCTCGCGAGCTTCGGCTGGAAGCGCGGCGAGCCGTGGCTGCAGGAAGTGCGCGTGCCGGCGAACATGCCGTGGGATCAGTCCGATCTGAAGATCGTGCATCCGCGCTCGCAGTGGGCGAAGTGGGGCGTGACCGGCGCCAATGGCACACTGCCGGCCGACGCGATGGAGGCGTCGCTGGTGCTGCCGATGGGCCGCAACGGCCCGGCGTTCCTCGCCTACAACAACTTCAAGTCGTTCCTCGGCTGGAATTCGGCGCTGGTCTATTCGACCACCGTCGCCTATTTCGCCACGCGGATCGGCGGCGCACCGCCAGTGCATCGCGGCAACGCGCCAGTCACGGTGCTCAACACCCAGCAGATGCTCGAACTGCAATTGCTGCTGTCACGCAACGGCTTCGATGTCGGCAAGCCGGACGGCAAGCTCGGCATGATGACCCGCGCCGCCGTGCGCCAGGCGCAGCTCAAATTCGGGCTGCCGGCGGACTCCTATCCATCGCTCGAACGGATGGAAAAGATGAAGGGCTCGACACTCGGCGCAGTGCGCTGACGTTACGCGCCGCCGATCTGCATCCCACGGGCGCGAATTGCGTCCTGCACCTGCGGATCGGCCAGCGCATCGAGCAGCGCCCGCACCGCCGGCCGGTCGCGCCGCGCATCCAGCACGATGAAATCGTAGTGCTCGGGCGTCACCGGCAGGAAACCCAGTCCATAGAGCGTCGCCACCGGTTCGATGGCGAGGCCCCAGTCGGCGCGATGCTGCGCGATCGCCGCCGCCACCGCATTGTGTGACTTCGGCTGGTTGGCATAGCCCGGCGGACGAACGCCTTTCAGCAAACCGTCGACCAGCACGCGCGTGCCGGAGCCGGCGTTGCGGTTGACCATCAGGCAGGCCGGATCGGCGAGCGCCGCGACAATCGCCTCTTCCGCCGTACGCCCTTCGAAGCGCGCATCGCCCGGGCGATAGAGCACACCCTGCATGCGCCGCCAGCCTTGCACCAGCGCATAACCGGGCGCGACCAGATGTGTGTTGTACTGCCCGGTCTTCGGATCGACCAGATGCACCGGCGCGACATCGCATTCGCCACGGCGGACCGCGGCAACACCACCCTGACTACCGATGGCCAGCACGCGCGCCGTGAAGCCGCGATCAGCGAGCGCGCCAATCAGCGCATCGAGCGCGACATCGTGGCTGCCCATGATGACGAGATCCGGCGCCCGCGCGGCGCCGCCGATCAACGTCACCGGCGCGATCGTGCCGGGCTCCACGGCCTGCGCCAGCGCATCGACGGCGATGAAGCCGTCCGCCTGCGAGAAGCTCGTCACCGAACCGGAGCCCTTGCCGGTCGGAAACGCCACCGGGCCGCTGTCGCTGTCGGCCAGCGCCACCAGCACGAATTCCTGGCGGCCGAGTTCGGACGGCACGCGCACCGGCACACGCGCCTCGACGGTGTGCGCCGCTTCCGGCGGCAGGCCGGCATAAGCGCGGATCACCGGCGCGACAAATGTGTGGAAGGTGAAGATCGCCGACGTCGGGAAGCCGGGCAGCACGATCACCGGCTTCTCGCCAATGACAGCGAGACACAATGGCTTGCCGGGCTTGAGCGCAACGCCATGCACCAGAATGCCGGGCGCGCCGAGCGTCGAGACGATACGATGCGACAGGTCGCCTGCGCCCTTCGAGGTACCGCCGGAGAGCACCACCATGTCGCAATCCGCGAGCGCGGCGCGCACGGCGTCGCTCAGCGCCGCCTCATCGTCGGGGAAAGCGCCGAACAACACCGGCTCGCCACCGGCTTCGCTCACGGCCGCGGCGACGATTGCGCCGTTGCTGTCATAGACGCCGGCCGGCCGCAGCGGCTCGCCTGGCCGCACCAGTTCGTCGCCGGTGGAGAGCACCGCGACGCGCGGACGGCGCACCACGTCGAGCCGGTCAAGGCCGCAGGCGGCGACGATACCGATCTCGCGCGAGCCGATGCGCGCGCCTTTGCGCAGCAGCGTTTCGCCGCGTGCAATATCGGAGCCGGCATAGGCAATGAATTGCCCTGGCGCGGCGGTGCGATACAGCGCGATCGCCGGGCGGTCGTCGTCGAGCAGATCGGTATGCTCGACCATCACCACCGCGTCGGCGCCGCGCGGGATGACGCCGCCGGTGGCAATCGCCGTTGCCGTTCCCGGCGCCACCGACACCGTCGGCGGATGACCGCAGGCGATCACCTCCGCATTGAGCAGGAAGTGCACCGACGCCGTTTCGCTCGCCGTCGTCGTATCAGCAGCGCGCAACGCAAAGCCGTCGACGGCGGAGCGGTCGAATGGCGGCGCATCGACCGGCGCGGTGAGATCATGCGCCAGCACGCGCTGCAACGCATCGGCCAGCGGTACGTTTTCGGCCGCCAGCGGCGATAGATTCAGATGACGATGAAACCGCTCGCGCGCCGTCTCTGCGGAAACGACGTCGAGGAATTGCTCCTGACGCGCCGCCTGACGCACGGCGTCGATCAACATCACTGTCGGCTTGAAACTGTCGTTCATCGCCAATCCGTCACGGTCACCGTTGCGCCGGGCGGAAACCCCTCGCTCTCCGCCGACACCAGCACGAAGCCTTCCGCCCGCGTCAACGCGGGCAACGGCCAGAATCGCGTGGCGAGCGGCACCGCGCCCTCGGGGGTGGTCGCCACCGGCACCACATCGCACAGACCGATGGTCGAGACAATTTTCTGCGTCAGCGGAAGAGCGCGCACGCGCGGCGCTTCGGCAAAGCCAGTGAGACGCGCGAGCAGCGACCGCCCAAGCGTCAACCACAGCGCCAGCGCACCGTCGAGCCGCCCGGGCAGCATCAGCATCGGGCGTGTACCAGTGAATCCGGCCGCGGCGGTTTCACCGGGGGACACCGCGATGCCATGAGCTATCACTTTGCCAACGCGGGCGAGCGCCAGCACCGCATCATCGTCGCGGCCCTCGCCGGTCTTGCCAATGGTGAGGATCGCTTCGGCCTCAGTGGCAAGCGCCGCTTCGGCCGTTGCAGCCGCAACAACGGAGGGCTTGCCGCCCGCCGCCTCAACACGATCGGCGATCGTATCCGCGATCGCTTTCATTATATCATCGTCACGCAGCATCGCGATGACGATGCGCGGCGCGCGCACGCTCACCTCGTTCACACCGGCCAATCGCAGCGCGACGCTGTCGCCGTGACGGAGACGGCGCCCCCCGCCGATCAGCAGCGCGCCCTCGGCGCAATCCGCGCCCACAGGCCGCACACCATCGCCCGCCGCGAATGGCGACAAGACCTCGGAGCCGATGTCGGCGATCGCCACGGTGGCCGGCGGCGCGACTGCGTCGGTGCCCGGCGGCAACGGCGCGCCGGCCTCGACCCATTCCGGCGTTTGCGACAGCAGCGCCGGCGCATAACCACCGGCATCGCGCGTATCCTCGGCGCGCACCGCGTAACCATCGACCAACGCACGGGCGGCGTCCGGGCGCAGGCGGCCGGCCACGGCTTCGGCAAGCACCAGCCCCGCGGCCTGCCCGATCGGGATCATGCGCGGCGCGACCGGTACCACCCCGGCAAACGCCGCCGTCACATCGGCAAGCGGCGTCAGCCGGCCAATACTCTGGCGCGCCGGAACCGCGGCGGACGCTGGGCTCTGCTGTGGTAATCCGTTCATGGCCGCGACCTTGACGTGGGCGGCAGCGAAATGTCCAGTCTCACCGCCCGGCGGCCCGCCGGGACAAACCGATGGTAGACGACGCTCTGATGACCGATAAATCCGTGAGCCTGCGCGGCTTGAAATGCCCCCTTCCCGCGCTGAAGACCCGCAAGCTCCTGTCCGGCCTCGCCTCCGGCGACACCCTGACCATCGAATGCACCGATCCGCTCGCGGCAATCGACATTCCGAACCTGCTGCGGGAAACTGGCGACACGCTGGACAGCAGCGCCAAGGACGGCAGCGTGCTCACCTTCACCATCCGCAAGCGCTGAAACCACAAGCGCGGACGCCGCACGCCGGGAGAGAGTTCCGTGACCGAAACGACGCCGTCATCCGTTCCGCTGACCGATCACGTACCGCATGACGCACCGGGCACGCGCGAGATCGGCTTTGCGGTGCCGGCCCGCTACAACGCCAGCGCGATCCTGTTCGACAATCTCGCCGCCGGGCGCAGCGCGCGGCCAGCGGTGCTCGGCCCTGCCGGGCGCAAGACTTATGCCGATCTCTGCGCCGATGCGGCCCGCTACGGCCACGCGCTACGCGCACTTGGCCTGACGCCCGGCGAGCGCGTGCTGCTGTTCCTCGACGACACTCCAGCCTATCCGGCCGCTCTGTTCGGCGCGATGCGCGCCGGATTCGTGCCGCTCCTCATCAACACTTTGACGCCGCCCGATCTGCTGCAGTTCTATCTGCAGGATTCCGGCGCGCGCGTCGCGGTGACAGAAAAGGTATTCATCGACAAGTTCACCGCCACGGCCTGCTCCGATACCAAACTCGAAACGCTGATCGTCGTCGATGGCGAAGCATCTGCCGGCGTGCCGGTGCGTTCCGCCGCATCGCTGATCGCGGGCCAGCCCACCGATTTGCCCGCCGCCGATACCGGTCGCGACGACATGGCGTTCTGGATGTATTCGTCGGGCTCGACCGGACGACCGAAGGGTATCGTGCATCTGCATCACGACATGCTCTACACGGTGAAGAGCTATTCGGATTCGATCCTGAAGCTCACCGAAAACGACATCTGCTTCTCGGTGCCGAAGATTTTCTTCGCCTATGGCGTCGGCAATTCGATCACGTTCCCTTACGCTGCCGGCGCGGCGAGCGTGCTGCTGCCCGGCCAGCCGAAGCCCGGCGCGATCTTCGATGCGATCGCAACCTATCGCCCGACCGTGTTCTTCGGCCTGCCGACACTCGACACCGCGCTGACCAAGGCGCCGGAGGCGGCGAAAGCCGACCTTTCGTCGCTGCGGCTGTCGATCTCGGCGGCGGAGGTGCTGTCCGCCGATGTGTTCAACGGCTGGAAAGCACTATCGGGCCTCGAGATCGTCGAAGGGCTTGGGTCCACTGAAGTCCTGCACATCTATCTCTCCAACACGCCGCAGGCGAAGAAGCTCGGCGCTGCCGGCCAGCGCGTCCCCGGCTACGAGGTGAAGCTGTGCAATCCGGCCGGCGATACCATCACCGGCGCTGAGGAAGGCGTGTTGTGGGTGCGCGGCGACAGCAACGCGCCGTGCTACTGGAACCGGCCCGACAAAACCGCCGAAACCAGGCGCGCCGATGGCTGGATCTATACCGGCGACCGCTTCGAGCGCGATGACGACGGCTTCTATTTCTTCCGCGGTCGCGCCGACGATCTCGTCAAGGTGTCGGGCCAGTGGGTCTATCCGCTCGAAGTCGAACGCTGCCTCGCCGATCATCCGGCCGTGCGCGAATGCGCGGTGATGGCGATCGAGATGGCTGACCGGCGCATGACCCTGCGTGCCTTCGTCAGCATGAATGACGCGACGTTCGATGCCGATGCGGCCACGCGCCAG
This sequence comes from Pseudolabrys sp., assembly GCA_051958775.1. Taxonomy (GTDB): domain Bacteria; phylum Pseudomonadota; class Alphaproteobacteria; order Rhizobiales; family Xanthobacteraceae; genus Pseudolabrys. The sequence continues at coordinate 3,547 of JBQCFU010000145.1, read as the reverse complement.
TTGCAGGAATACGTGAAGACGACGCTGCTGCCCTACAAATATCCGCGCATCGTCACCTTCCTCGATGACTTGCCGAAAACCGGCACCGGCAAGATTGACCGGCAAGCCTTGCTGAAATTGCGCTCCTGAAAATGCCGATGGCCGAGTAAGGCTGTGTCACGCGGGAGCGGTTGCGAGTTGCAGTCCGGCGAGCAGGCGCTGCGCTGCCGTCACCGCCACCATGCCAAGCATGATCAGCTTGGCGACCTCGGCGACGATATAGAGATGGTGCAGCGGCGAGGCCGGCGGACGGCCTCCGGCGATGATGGTGCCGACGCGCACATCGAGCTCCGGCAGCAGCCACCCCATCTGCAGCGCAGACAGCATCGCGACGGCGATCAGCGCCGCCGAACCGATCCGGTTGCGCGGCCCGATCGCAATCAGCAGCGCGCAGACCACGACGTAAACCCACTCGATCTTGTTGAAGACGGCGAAGGTCTGCCGGCCGATATCCAGCGCCACCGGCAGTGTCAGGCTCGGCGCCAGAAACTTCGCCGGTGTCGCCAGGAACGAGACGCCGAGCAGCGTGCCGATCCACAGCATCACCAGTGCCAGGAGCGCCATAGTGGCGCACCTGCCCCGATCGGGGTCGACGGCCCGCTGCTGAACTGACATCACGGCACCAATCCCCTGCGTGAGCCGACATCCGGCCGTTACGCAAACGTGCGCAGATCGGCGGATGGCCGAATCCTCGCACAGCCGCGCCCACCCCGCTTTGCGCTGGCGCAAGGTTTTTACCGGCCGGCGCGTTACACGTCGCGCCGCGGCCGGTCGCAGGACGTCCGGTTACGAACAAGTCGAGGGAAAAAGCCGATGATCGGCCAACTCACCAAAAACGAGCGTCAGATCGCGCTCGTCATCCTGCTTTTCATCGTGCTGTGGGGCCTGTCGATGGCCATCGCCGGCCACGGCGACCTGCTCGGCCCGCAGGGCTGGATCGTTCTCCTCGCCGGGGTTCTCGGCCTGTTCGGCGTGATGTCCGGCTATTACACGCCGGAACCGAGCGAAGAGCGGCTGGCGAACTATTATGACGATCCGAGCAAGGTCGGCATCGTGCTCGCCATGGTCTGGGCCGTGATCGGCATGTTCGTCGGCGTCTGGGTCGCGACCCTGCTCGCCTATCCCGACCTCACCTTCGACGCCGGCTGGGCCAGCTTCGGCCGTCTGCGGCCGGTGCACACCTCCGGCGTGATCTTCGGCTTCGGCGGCAACGCGCTGATCGCCACGTCGTTCTATGTGATGCAGCGCACCTCGCGCGCACGCCTGCCCGACCAGTTGACGCCGTGGTTCGTGCTGCTCGGCTACAACCTGTTCTGCGTGCTCGCGGCCAGCGGCTATCTGATGGGCATCACCCAGTCGAAGGAATATGCCGAACCGGAATGGTACGCCGATATCTGGCTGGTGGTCGTCTGGGTCACTTATTTCGTGATGTATCTGCGCGTGCTGATGCGGCGCAAGGAGCCGCACATCTACGTCGCCAACTGGTACTATCTGGCCTTCATCCTGGTCGTGGCGATCCTGCACATCGTCAACAACCTCGCCATGCCGATCTCATTCGGCTCCGCCAAGAGCTACTCGGCGTTCTCCGGCGTGCAGGATGCGATGACGCAGTGGTGGTACGGCCACAACGCGGTGGCGTTCTTCCTCACCGCAGGCTTCCTCGGCATGATGTACTACTACATGCCGAAGCGCGCCGGCCGGCCGATCTATTCCTACCGACTGTCGATCATCAGCTTCTGGGGCATCACCTTCTTCTACATGTGGGCGGGCTCGCACCACCTGCACTACACAGCGCTGCCGCACTGGGTGCAGACGCTGGGCATGACCTTCTCGGTGATGCTGCTGGTGCCGTCCTGGGCCTCTGCCGGCAACGCGCTGATGACGCTCAATGGCGCCTGGCACAAGGTGCGTGACGACGCGACACTGCGCTTCATGATGGTCGCCGCCGTATTCTACGGCCTGTCGACCTTCGAGGGATCGTTCATGGCGATCCGCTCCGTCAACTCGCTGTCGCACTACATCGACTGGACCGTCGGCCACGTTCATGCCGGCGCGCTCGGCTGGGTGGCGATGATCACCTTCGGCTCGATCTACGCGTCGGTGCCGTGGCTGTGGAAGCGCGAGGCGATGTACTCCGCGCGTCTGGTCGAAGCGCACTTCTGGCTCGCGCTGACCGGTACCATCATCTACGTCTTCGCGATGTGGAACTCCGGCATCATCCAGGGGCTGATGTGGCGGACCTACAACGAGAGCGGCACGCTCGCTTACTCGTTCATCGACTCGCTGGTGGCGATGCACCCCTACTACATCGCCCGCGCATTCGGTGGCCTGCTGTTCCTGATCGGCGCAGTGATCGGCGCGTACAACATCTGGATGACGATCCGCACCGCGCCGGAGGGCGCCGCAATCAAGGTCAGCGAGAAGCCTGATCCTGTCCTCGCGGGCGGCATGCCGGCCTGCGCGCGGACCAACGCTCCAGCCAATATCCCGACCTTGCAGCCGGGGGAGTAAAGAGATGTCGGTATTCGGATTTCATTACAAACTCGAACGCAAGGCGATCGGACTCGCTCTGGCCATCATCGGCGTCGCCTCGATCGGCGGCCTCGTCGAGATCGCGCCGCTGTTCACGATCCATCAGACAGTGGAAGACGCACCGGACATGCGCGTCTATACGCCGCTCGAACTCGCCGGCCGCAACATCTATATCCGCGAGGGTTGCTACGCCTGTCACTCGCAGATGATCCGCACGCTGCGCGACGACGTCGAGCGCTACGGCCATTACTCGCTGGCGGTCGAATCCAAATACGATCACCCGATGCTGTGGGGCTCGAAGCGCACCGGCCCGGATCTCGCCCGCCTCGGCGAGAAATATTCCGACGACTGGCACGTCGCGCATCTCAACAATCCGCGTGACGTGGTGCCGGAATCGGTCATGCCCGCCTATCGCTGGCTGCTGCGGAACGAGTTGGAAACGGCAGACCTCGGCCTGCACCTCAAGGCGCTGCGCAAGGTCGGCGTGCCCTACACCGACGACATGATCGCCAACGCGACCACCGATGCCTATGGCCAGGCAGCGCCGGATTCGCCGCAGGCGGAAGGCGTCGGCAAACGTTACGGCAAGGAAACCACGATCCGCGCCTTCGACAACATGCCGGGCCGGCTCACCGAGATGGATGCGCTCGTCGCTTATCTGCAAGTGCTCGGCCGCCTCACGCCCATCGCCAACAAGCCGGTCGCGGCGCTCGACGCGCCGGCGCAGGCATCCGTCAAGACAAGGATCGGGAAATGACCGGGAGAATGATGATGGACTTCGATCACAACTTCACGGTCTGGCTCGCAAAGTCGTTCGGACTTTTCTATCTGATCGCGCTCTCCATCGAGGTGCTTGTTTATACGTTCTGGCCCGCCAATCGTGCGCGGTTCCAGCACGCTGCCACGTCGATCCTTGAGGATGACGACAGGCCGGCGACGGGCAAGCCGGGGAAGATGTCATGAGCGTCGAGCAACG
>JBQCFU010000144.1:0-2864 GCA_051958775.1 Pseudolabrys sp. | reverse complement strand
AGGATTCGAGGAGCTGAGCGCGCAACAGCGGTGTGATGCTGCCGTTCGCGACAATCACCAGATTGATCGGGCTTCGCTCAATGGCATCGATCAGATTGGCGGTAAAAGAAGCCAGAGGCGAATTGGTGTAGATCACCAGGACCGCATATTTTTTCGATTTCTTGTCGAGCTTGCCGGCCGTAATGGAGCGCACTCTCATCCGCTCAGAGTAAACTCGCGGGTCGAGGCGATACCACAGGCGCATCAGCATTTCGGCGAGCGGAATGATGGTCCATGACTCCAGCGTGTACCAAGCACCATGCAGCGCCTTGCCAAGCGCCGCAAAGCCTTCGCCGATCGTCGCCAGAACACCGCCGTTACGATTGCTCATCTATCGCGCCGTTTGCAGAAGAGAGTGAAGATATTCGCCATAGGAAGTCTTCGGCATTGTGCCTGCGATCGCTGAGACCTGGTCCGCGGAGATCCAGCCATTGGCATAGGCGATCTCCTCGAGGCAGGCGATCTTCAGCCCTTGACGGTGTTCGATCGCACGGACGAATTCCGATGCTTCAAGCAGAGACTCGTGGGTTCCCGTATCAAGCCAAGCGAAGCCACGGCCAAGCTGCTGCACCTTCAGCTTGCCGGTACGGCGGTAATGCTCGTTGACGTCGGTAATTTCGAGCTCACCGCGAGCCGATGGCCTGATGTCTTTAGCGATATGCACCACATCATTGTCGTAGAAATAAAGTCCGGTCACAGCCCAGTTGGACTTCGGCGTTTTCGGTTTTTCTTCGAGCGACAGCGCTGTGCCGTGTCGATCGAATTCGACGACGCCGTAACGTTGCGGGTCGCTGACATGGTAGGCGAAGACCGTTGCGCCAGCCGTCAGTCGCGCGGCATCCCGCAGCAGGGGAGAGAGATCGTGGCCATAAAAGATGTTATCGCCAAGCACGAGGGCTGCCGGTGCCTTGCCGATGAAATGCTCTCCGAGAATGAAGGCGTCGGCGAGGCCGCGCGGCTCTGTTTGAACCGCATAGGCAATATCGATGCCCCAGCGCGAACCATCGCCGAGCACATGCTTGAACGATCCGATGTCACGCTCGGTTGAGATGAGCAGGATTTCGCGGATTCCCGCCAGCATCAGCACCGACAACGGATAATAGACCATCGGTTTGTCGAACACCGGCAGCAACTGCTTGCTGACAGCGAGTGTCACCGGATAGAGGCGCGTACCGGAGCCGCCCGCCAGAACGATTCCCTTCATGGCTCCCCCAGGTCTCTTGCCTAGTATCCCCTAGCCGCAAGGTAAGAATCCAGCGCTTCTTGCCACGGCCGGATCGGGCCGACGGCGGCGATGAGCTTCGTATTGTCGAGGACGCTATAGGGCGGGCGCACGGCTGGTGTGGGAAACTCCGACGAGGGGATCGCCTCCACACGCGCTTGGACCTTTGCGCGTGTGATGATCTCCTTTGCAAAATCAAACCAGGTTGCTGCACCCGAATTGACCACGTGCCAAATGCCGGCCGGCGCTTGGCGGTCGAGCAGAGTCAGTAGGGCTGTGGCGACATCGGCGGTCGAGGTGGGGGACATGGTCTGGTCGGCGACCACACGAAGATGGCCTTTCTCGCGGCCGAAACGAATCATGGTCTCGACGAAATTGCCGCCTTTGCCGCTCGCGCCGGCGACTCCGAAAAGTGACGCGACACGCAGGATCAAGGTGTCAGCGCCCGTGTGGAGAATAAGATCTTCGCCCATCCCCTTCGAGGCGCCATAGACGTTGAGGGGGGCCTTGCCGTCGTCTTCTCCCAGCGGGCCGCGTTTCGCCTGGCCGCCGAATACATAGTCCGTGGAGATATGGACAAAGCGTGCGCCTTTGTCGGCGCACAACCGCGCCAGAGCTTGAGGCAGGTGCGTCTTGATCGAGATAGCCTGCTGGGCGTTGCGTTCGACCTCGTCGGTCTTGTGATAACTCGAACAGTTGATCAGGCAGTCGAACGATATCTCTCGCAACTGATCGACCGCCTGATCGATCTCTGAAAGATCGAGCTTTGCGCGGTCGATGCAAAGAATATCGAGCGGCTTTGCTCGGGCCGTATTTGCCGCACGAATGTCGGTGCCGAGTTGCCCGTTGGGCCCAAGCAGAACTGTCGGCATGGTCAGATTTTCAGCACGCCGCCATACATTTCGAGGCTGCGCAGGCGTTCGTGCCATGCGGTCAACTCCCGATACCAATCGAGCGTGATTGTCTTGGTGGTGCGGTCGACCTTGCCGGCGGCGAGCACCTCACAAAGCTCTTTCACACCATCTTCGGCATGGTAAAGCGCCTGGTAGCCAAGGCCGTAAATCTTGTCGAACGACACGCGATAGGAGCGGTGATCCGGATTGCCGTACCACTCGACCGTGACCTCGCGCGGCACAACAGCGGCCACTTTTTCAGCGAGTGGGCCAAGCTGATAATTATTGGTTTCAGAGCCGACATTGAAGATCTGGCCGTTGACCTTGTTCAGCGGTGCGGTGAGCATGAAAATCTGTGCGCGCGCCGTATCCTTGACGTGGACCATTGGCCGCCACTGCGTGCCGTCGCGCATCAGCGGCAGTACGCCGGTCTTATACGCACCATAGGTCATACCGTTGATGGCGAGGTCGAAACGCATCCGCGGGCTGTAGCCGTACACGGTTGCCTGACGCAGGACGATGACACCGAAATCGTCCGAGGCGAGCCGCAACACGTCATTCTCGGCCATTTCATTGGCCCTGGCGTAGGTCGTCAGCGGGTTCGTCTTCGTGGTTTCATTGGCGATCACGCCGGGCTCCTGGAAGCCATAAAGGCTGCAGGAGGAGGGGAGTACGTAGCGTTTCACGCCAGCCGCTTTGGCAAGGCTCGC
>JBQCFU010000143.1:0-4666 GCA_051958775.1 Pseudolabrys sp. | reverse complement strand
CGGCGACGATCATCATCGCCTCGAGCCGGCGCAGATAGCGGTCGGTGCGCCAGTCCTTGGCGAGCTCGACCGCGGCGCGCATGAGCTGGTTGGGATACTGCTCGAGCTTGGCTTCCAGCCGCTCAAACAGGGTGAACGCGTCGGCAGTGGCGCCGGCGAAGCCACCGATCACCTCACCGCCCTTGCCGAGGGTCCGGACCTTGCGGGCATTGGACTTCATGACGGTCTGACCGATCGACACCTGACCATCGCCGCCGACGGCGACGAGGCCGCCCTTGCGGACGGTGAGAATGGTGGTGCCATGCCAGGAGGGCATGGAGCCGGGCAGTTCGTGCGATGACATCCGGAAAATCCCTGTGCGCCCCGTCATCTAGGCATCGGTCGCCGGCAATGCAAACCGGGCTGGGCGAGCGTTCGTGCCTGCGCTACTGATCGCCCTTCGGATGGTGGCATTGCTGCCAAACCCCTGATAAAAGCCGCACATTCGCCGGCGGCGGCTCGCCGATCCGCCGGTTTCAAAGGTTCAGGCCCCATGGCTCGTACTCCGACCCGCACGAAAGCGCGCTCCGCCAAAACCCGTTCCGCGCGTCGGCCCGGCGCCGTCCGTAAAGCGGCGACGACCGCGGTCACGAAAACGACCCGCGCGGTCGCCCGTCCCTCCGAGGCGCGGCGCGGTGCGGTGAAGCGCATCACCAAGGAAACGGCGATCGAGGTCGCGGTCGATCTCGACGGCACCGGCAAGTCGGCGATCGACACCGGGATCGGTTTCTTCGATCACATGCTCGATCTCCTGGCGCGGCACTCGCGCATCGACATGGCGGTGCGGGCCAAGGGCGATCTGCATATCGATCATCATCACACCACCGAAGACGTCGGCATCGCGCTCGGCCAGGCGATGAAGCAGGCGCTTGGCGACATGCGCGGCATCACCCGTTATGCCGACGTGCATCTGCCCATGGACGAGACGCTGGCGCGTGTGGTGCTCGATATTTCCGGGCGGCCGGTGCTGGTGTTCAAAGCAGAGTTCGGCCGCGACAAGGTCGGCACCTTCGACACCGAACTGGTGCGCGAATGGTTCCATGCGTTCGCGATGAATGCGGGTCTGACGCTGCACGTCGAGGTTTTGTACGGCAGCAACGATCACCATATTGCGGAAGCATGCTTCAAGGGTCTGGCGCGTGTTCTGCGCGCGGCGGTGGCGATCGATCCCCGCGCGCGGGGCGAAGTGCCGTCGACCAAGGGAACGCTTGGTAATTGAGCTGGCTCTAAGCCGGCGGACAGAACAGCGGAGAGAGGACTGATGCCGGTCTATACCGTGCACCAGCCGCCATTGCGGCATAACGAGACAGCGGCCGATCCCGACCGCTTCGTCTTCGTGCGCGAAGGCTTCGCGTTCTGGGCGTTTCTGTTCGCGCCGCTGTGGTTGATCGTGAAGCGGCTGTGGCTCGCTTTGATCATCTATGTCGTGGCGATGGCGCTGCTGGTCTTCGCGCTGCGCTTCGCCGGACTGGCTCCGGGCATGCGTTTCGTCGTGCTTGCGCTGGTGTCGCTGCTGTTCGGGCTTGAAGCCGCGACGGTGCAGCGCTGGACCCTGACGCGTCGCAAATGGACCCAGGCGGGCGTCGTTGTCGCCCACCGGCGCGATGAAGCCGAGAGGCGGTTCTTTGCCGGATGGGTCGAACGCGCGCCGGCGGCAACGCCCGCCGCTTCGGCTACGCCTGTCGCATCGGCCGCGACGATCATGCGCGCGCCGACATCTTCGTCTTATCCCATCGGCGTGTTTCCCGAGCCGGGGAGCGGCCGGTGACCGTCGCGATCATCGATTACGGCTCCGGCAATCTGCACTCGGCCGCGAAAGCCTTCGAGCGCGCGGCGCATGACCGCGGCGCCGGCGATACAATCGTTGTGACACGCGATCCCGATGCGGTGGCGCGCGCCGACCGGATCGTGCTGCCCGGTGTCGGTGCGTTTGCCGATTGCCGCGCCGGCCTCGATGCGATCGACGGCATGGTTGGCGCACTCGATCATGCTGTGCGTAAAAAGGGTCGGCCGTTCTTCGGCATCTGTGTCGGGATGCAGTTGATGGCCGAGCGCGGCAACGAATATCGCGTGACGCCGGGACTCGGCTGGATCGCCGGCGAGGTCAACAAGATCAAGCCGAACGATGCGTCGCTGAAGATTCCTCATATGGGCTGGAACACGCTCGACCGGAAACGCGCGCATCCGCTGCTCGCCGGCATTCCGGAAACGCTGCACGCTTATTTCGTACATTCCTATGCGCTCGATGCCGTGCGCGCCGACGACGTGATCGCGCAGGCCGATTATGGCGGGCCGGTCACCGCCATCGTCGGCCGCGACACCATGGTCGGCACGCAATTCCATCCCGAGAAGAGCCAGCGAATGGGGCTGGCTTTGATCGCAAACTTTCTGACGTGGTCGCCGTGATTCTGTTTCCCGCTATCGATCTCAAGGAAGGCCAGGCCGTGCGCCTGCAGCAAGGCGATATGGCGCGCGCCACGGTGTTTCACCGTGATCCGGCAGCGCAGGCGCTCGCTTTTGAATCGCAGGGCTTCCGCTATCTGCATCTGGTCGATCTCGATGGCGCGTTCGCCGGCAAGCCGGTGAATGCCGCGGCGGTGGAACGCATTCTCGACGCCATCTCGATTCCGCTGCAGCTTGGCGGCGGCGTTCGCGACATGGCAACGGTGGAAGGCTGGCTCGGCAAGGGCGTCACCCGCGTCATCATCGGCACCGCGGCGGTGCGCGATCCGGCGCTGGTGAGGGAAGCAGCGCGCCGTTTCCCGAGGCGCATCGCTGTCGGTCTCGACGCGCGCGATGGCAAAGTGGCAGTGGAGGGCTGGGCGGAAACCTCGGAGCTTACCGTGCTCGACATCGCGAAACGGTTCGAGGACGCCGGCGTCGCTGCGATCATCTACACCGATGTCGCGCGTGACGGCATGCTGATGGGGCTCAATCTCGATGCCACCATCGCGCTCGCCGAGGCTGTTTCGATTCCGGTGATCGCGTCCGGCGGGCTTGCGTCGATCGACGATATCCAGCGGATGCTGGAGCCGCGTGCGACGAAGCTCGAAGGTGCCATCGCCGGCCGCGCCCTTTACGACGGGCGGCTCGATGCTGCCGCCGCGCTCAAGCTGATTGGCGGAGCCGCCACGTGAGCATCCCGAATGCGCCGGTGATGCGGCCGCGTGCGATTCCGCATGGCGCGTTGCGTACGACTTTGGCGTTGACGATCATTCTCGGCCTGCTGCCGGTGGTCGCTGCGATGATCGCGATCGATGTGGCGCGGCTGATCGATTGCCAACTCGACCTCGGCATGATTGCGTCATGCCCGCTGGGGCCGTTCGATCTCGGCCCCGTACTGCATGGCATGGCGATGTTCGGCTGGTTTGCAGTCCCGACCTGGCCGCTGGCCATGGCGCTGTTTGTCGTCTGGCTCGCCGTGGTGTTCGCATTCGTCGTGAGTCATTGGCTCATGCGTTTTGGGCTCGCGCGGAAAGGATATGGTCGTGTTTAAAGTGCGCGTCATCCCCTGTCTCGACGTCAAGGACGGACGCGTGGTCAAGGGCGTCAATTTCGTCGATCTGCGCGATGCGGGCGATCCGGTGGAAGCGGCGATCGCTTACGATGCCGCCGGCGCCGATGAACTCACTTTTCTCGACATCACTGCGAGCCACGAGAACCGCGACACGATCTTCGACGTGGTGCAGCGGACGGCGGAAGCCTGCTTCATGCCTCTCACCGTCGGTGGTGGTGTCCGCACGGTCGATGACATCCGCAAACTGCTCAATTGCGGCGCCGACAAGGTGTCGATCAACACGGCGGCGGTGAGCCGCCGCGAATTCGTCCGCGAGGCGGCGGAAAAGTTCGGTGACCAGTGCATCGTCGTCGCGATCGACGCCAAGCGCGTGTCGCAGCCGGGCGAACCGAACCGCTGGGAGATCTTCACTCACGGCGGCCGCAAGCCGACGGGGCTCGATGCAGTCGACTATGCGCGCGAGGTCGCGGCGCTCGGTGCCGGCGAAATCCTGCTCACCTCCATGGACCGGGACGGCACCAAGTCCGGCTACGACATCGCGCTGACCTGTGCGGTGGCCGATGCGGTGCCGGTGCCGGTGATCGCCTCCGGCGGCGTCGGCAATCTCGACCACATGGTGGCAGGCATCCGCGACGGCCACGCCACAGCGGTACTGGCCGCGTCGATCTTCCATTTCGGCGAATATTCGGTGCGCGAAGCCAAAGAGTATATGGCCAAGGCCGGCCTGCCGATGCGGCTTGATCCTTAACGTCCCCGGAAAGGCCGACTCCCGCCCCCCGGCGGAAAGTGATAAGAGCGGGTTTGAAGGCGCCTCATGAGCACATTCACGCTGCACGATCTCGAACGGACGGTCCGCGAACGCACCCATGCGAGCGGCGAGAACTCCTATACCCGCAGCCTGCTCGACAAGGGCATCGCGCATTGCGCGAAGAAGCTGAATGAGGAAGCGTTCGAAACCGCGCTCGCCGCTGTGCAGGAGGACAAGGAGCGTGTCGCCTCCGAAGCCGCCGATCTGCTCTACCATCTGCTGGTGGTGCTGGAGGCGCGGGGTGTGACGCTCGCCGATGTGGAAGCGGTGCTGGAAAAGCGCACGGCGCAGTCCGGCCTTCA
>JBQCFU010000142.1:0-3511 GCA_051958775.1 Pseudolabrys sp. | reverse complement strand
GGCCGGAATAGACCATCCAGCCATCCGGCAGACCGAGATGCGAGCGGACGGTCTTGTGGAAGGCCACCCAGGCCTGCTGCGGACAGGTGTGCAGCCCGTAGTCGCGGGCAAGCAGCATCACCGTCTGCAGGTAGCCGCCGATATCGGCCCATTGCGCGACGCCAAACGATTTTTCGGTTGCCACAAACAGCCCGACCGGTGCGCCGAAGAACTGGTAGTTGCGGGCATATTGCCGATAGCGGCCAGGCTTGTCCGCACGCGCGACATCGATCGACTCGTACAGCATCTCGCCGACCTTGAACGCGCGGGCACGATACGGCTCGACCATCGGATCGGGATAGATGCGATAGTCGCCGCCCTCGCCTTTCGGCAATTCGCCGGCGCGTACGGAAAGATTGTCGGTGAGTGCCGCAAGCTTGTCGCCGGCAAGCGCATAGATGCGCCACGGCTGCAGATTGCCGGCCGACGGCGCACGCGCCGCGCGTTCGACGATCTCGCGGACGATCTGTTCGGGAACGGGTTTGGGAAGGAAGGACCGGCAGGAGTAGCGGGAAGCTACGGCGTCGCGCACGTCCATCTGAACAACACTCTCCGTGGAATCCGCGCCATCATGCGCGGTGGAGAGCGGTATGCAAGCGCCGGCAAAATGCCGGCATTACTTCTTTTTTGTCACGGCCTTGACGATCTCGCCGATGACACCGCCGGACGGTTGTCCCCTCTCCGCGCATTTCTCGCGCGAGCGGCCGGTGACATACACGCCGAGCACGCCGAAGCGCGCGGCCATATAGGTCATCAGCAATCCTGACAGCGTCGCGAAGCCGTTGATGCGGTCCGCCGTGCCGTCCCAGAGCGCATGGCCGAGCGCGAGCGCAAAGGCCGGGCATTCGATCACGGTGAGTTCGAGCGCATAGAGCGGCCGCCACCAGCGCTGCAGCGGATCGCCGCTCGCCGCTTCCGCGCGCATGGTCTCGCCGACGGTATTGACCTGCGCCGCGCCGATCTGCGCCAGCGCTTTCGCCCATTCCGCTTCGGCGGCCTGCACCGTCGCGCGTGCGGCAGCTTCATCCGCTGTCGTCGTTTCGGAGAGCGACGCGCCGACCGTCGCGGGCTCAGGTTCGACACCGAGCGCATTGGCGAGGATCGCACCCGCTGCACCGCCGAGCGGTCCGCCCAGCGCCGTCCCGAGCACCGGCGCACCGAGCGCAATCACCTTTGCCGCAATGCCGGTCCAGTCCGCTGCCGATTGATCCACCATCTTAAGCCTCCCGCGCGGCATGCCAGCGCCGCCATACCAGCCAGCCGGCGATGCCGATCAGGGCTGCAGCGATGATGATGCAAACAACGACGCCGCCATCCGGCGGCGCCTGCGCTGCCTGATGCGCAACGATTGCGGCCGTGCCGCTCCCGGCCATAACGGCGCCCGCTGTCGCCAGATCTGCTCTGGAAACAGCCGGCGCTCGCGGCTGCTGCACGGCCATCGTCAACGCCGCCGCCCGCACCTCGGCGACGCGGCGCGACCAGCCGTTGCCGAACACCGGCCAGGTCTTCAGCGATTTGAGAAACGCAAGCCGCTCATCGCAGATGGCATGGATGAGGTTCGCCGCATCGGTTCCGCGCGATGCGCGCGACACCTCCACATCGGCGGCGCTCTCGGGCAGCGTCAGCTTGCGCCGCAGCACGCGCGCGGCGCGGGCCACGCCGGAATTCACGCCGTAATCGAACACGGTGTAATCGACGCCGGCCGGCAACCCATCACAGGCAAGCGCATCCCAATAGCGCGCGCGATAGATCGTTTTGGCCGCGTCCAGCGTCATCGCCTCGACGTCGGCCGCCGTGGCGTTCGGCTTCACGTAGCGGCGGTAGTCCGCTATCGTGATTCCATATTTGGTGGGGCCACCGGGATCCGACGGATGATTGCTGTAGCCACCCTCGTGCGCGAGCACACGCGCGAGCGCAGCGTCGAAGGATGACGCGGACATGGAGGAATCCCGGTTGGAATCAGCGAGGGATCAGCGTCCGGCGATACCGGGCGCCGATGTGGTCAGCGTCGAAAGCATGTTCGGACCGCTGCTGGCGTTCGATAACGACCTCATCACCGAACAACTTGTCGCCTTCGGCGCACATACGAGAAACGAGATCGCGCTGCTTCGATCTTTTATTTCACCGGGCGACTTCATCTACGATATTGGAGCGCACATCGGCACGTTCGCCATCCCTCTCGCGATGGCAGCGGGACCAAGCGGACTGGTTGTCGCCATCGAAGCCGATGCGCGGCATTTCAGCCTGCTGTGGCACAATCTCGAAACCCGAAAGCTTGCCACCAGCCGCACCGTCATCCATGCCGCGATCGCCGATGAAGCGCAACGCTACTCTGTCTTCCGAAGACCGGGCAATTCAGGCGCCAGCTATCTCGTCGCCGACGATCAGGGCGAAGTCTCGAAAGTTCAACGGCTCGATGCCTTACATGACCAGCTCGATCATCGTCGCCGCGTAAACCTTCTCAAGATCGACGTTGAGGGCATGGAGCTGTCGGTCCTGAAATCGGCAACCAATCTTGTCACACGCGATCATCCAATACTTTATATTGAGTTGGCGCCTGCTTTATTGTCCCGCCATCACGCCGACATCGCCGACATGGAGCAGTTCCTGCACTCCCATGGATATCGGCACTTCTTCGTCAATGCAGGCGACCGCAATTCGTCGCACGACAATTTCCAACTGAAACCCATCCACCGCCTCGCTGACGGCGGCGAATTTTTCGATCTCCTCACCATTCACACTGACGACCCGCGATTGAAAACGGCCCTTTCGCTGGCAAACCAATAATTCGTCGACCCTACGAGAAAGCCAAGAGAGACCATGCCGCGCGCCTTTGTCGTCGGAGCCTGCATCGCAAACGGCGGCACATTGATGGCCTACCATATCGGCCGCATTCTCCAGCTCGACTTCGGCTATCAAGGCATTGCTGTCCGCGTAGGGGCAGAGCAATGGGACGAAACACGTCACGTTTACGACCCCAAATTTCTCGCTGTTTCCATCGATGAAATGGAGAAAACGATCGGCGATGACGATCTGATGATCGTCAATCCGTCGTTCTCGCGGTTTCATTTCGGTACCCGGTGTCCCGGGCGCAAAATTTCCTACGTTCAAGGCTTCAATACATTCCCGCTGCTTGATGCGCGGTTTGACCACTATGTCGCCGTGAGCACGTTCGTGCGAAATTTCCTGCGGCAAATCTATGCGATCGACGCACCGGTTATTTCACCGTTTGTCGAGCGCCTTGATATGCCCGAACCGGTCGATTGGTCGCAGCGGCCTGCGCAATCCGTGTTCACTTACCTCAAAGATTGCGATGGGAGCGCCCCGTTATTTTTCGACCGTGTCAAATCGATCGTGGGAGCAAGGGCCACGTTCCATGATTCATCAGCGGCCATGGCTCTTCCCCGCCGGCAATTACTCGAACGCATCGCCTCGTCTCAATACTTCCTCAGTCTGTCGGCGGCGGAAGGTT
>JBQCFU010000141.1:0-4072 GCA_051958775.1 Pseudolabrys sp. | reverse complement strand
GCTTCCTCGCCGTCGAGAAATTCTTCCACCACCACTTCGCTGCCCGCGGCGCCAAGTCCTGTGTGTTGCCCGCCGCCGAAGATCATGTCGACGGCATCGAGCGCCTGATCGAGCGTTTCGGCGACAACGACGCCTTTGCCGGCGGCGAGGCCGTCCGCCTTGACGACGATCGGCGCGCCCATCTTGCGGATATAGTCCTTGGCTGCGCCCGCATCCCGGAAGCGCTCATAAGCACCGGTCGGAATGTTGTTCGCGCGGCACAGATCCTTGGTGAAGCCCTTGGAACCCTCGAGTTGCGCTGCCACTTTCGTTGGGCCGAACACCTTGATGCCGGCAGCGGTGAGGTCGTCGACGATGCCGGCGACCAGCGGCGCTTCCGGGCCGACCACGACCAGATCGATCGCGTTGGCGCGGCAGAAGGCTATCACGGCGGCGTGGTCGGCGACGTCGAGCGCCACCAGTTCCGCCTCCTGAGCGATCCCGGCATTGCCCGGAGCGCAGACCAGCCGGTCGGTGAGCGGGCTTCCCGCAATCTTCCAAGCCAAAGCGTGTTCGCGGCCGCCGGAACCGAGGAGGAGGATATTCATCAAAGGCTCTCCGTCGCCCGGGGTTGACCCGGGCCTCCATCCGACTAGATGGATTTTCCAGATGGATGGCCGGGCAAGTCCGGCCAAGACAGACATATGACAGGCAGGGTGGTGTAGCATCCCGCGGCACCCCCGCAAGAGATTCGGCCAGAATGGACGCTGCTGCACGCCTCAATGTTGTGGAATTGACCGTCAGCGAACTGTCGCTGTCGCTGAAACGCACCGTCGAGGACGCGTTCGGCCATGTGCGGCTGCGCGGCGAGATTTCCGGCTATCGCGGGCCGCATTCCTCCGGCCACTGCTATTTCGCGCTCAAGGACGAAAGCGCGCGGATCGACGCCGTCATCTGGCAGGGCGTATTCGGCCAGATGCGGGTCAAGCCCGAGGAGGGGCTGGAGGTGGTGGTCACCGGGCGGGTGACAACCTATCCGGGCCGTTCCAACTACCAGATCGTTGTCGAGACGCTGGAACCGGCAGGTGTCGGCGCGCTGATGGCGCTGCTCGAGGAGCGCAAGAAGAAGCTCGCCAAGGAAGGTCTGTTCGACGAGGCGCGCAAGCAGCTCATCCCGTTCCTGCCGCAGGTGATCGGCGTCATCACGTCGCCGACCGGCGCAGTGATCCGCGATATCCTGCACCGCCTCAACGACCGCTTCGCACGTCACGTCATGGTCTGGCCGGTACGGGTGCAGGGCGAGACCTCGGCTGCCGAAGTCGCGGCGGCGATCGAAGGCTTCAACGCGTTCCCGGTCGACGGGCCGCTGCGCCGGCCTGACCTGTTGATCGTCGCGCGCGGCGGCGGCTCGCTGGAAGACCTCTGGTCGTTCAACGAGGAGATCGTCGTGCGCGCCGCGGCGGGCAGCATGATCCCGCTCATTTCTGCGGTCGGCCATGAGACCGACATCACGCTGATCGACTTCGCCTCCGACCGGCGTGCGCCGACGCCGACGGCGGCAGCCGAAATGGCGGTGCCGGTGCGCGCCGACCTGCTCACGCAACTTGCCGCATTACATGCGCGCCGCGTCGCCTGCTGGCAGCGCGGCATCGAATTGCGCCGCAAGGAATTGCGTGCGCTGGAGCGTGCGTTGCCGCGCCGCGAGCGGTTGTTCGAGCAGCAGCGGCAGCGGCTCGATGGTCTTGCCGAGCGTTTGCCGCGCGCGCTCGCCGCGAACGCGCAGGTGCATCACCGTCAATTCGACCGGCTCAAGGCGCAATTGTCGCCGCAGATGCTGCGCCGGCGGATCGATCTCTGCCGCGAGCGGGTCGGCGTGCTCGGCGATCGCGGCGAACGCTGGATCCGGGTGCTGGTCGGCCGCCGTCGGGAGTTGATGACGCGGACGAATTTCTCGCCGCGCGCCGCCCGGGCGTTCCTGGTGTGTCAGGAGCGGCGCAGCGCGCGGCTCGGGCATTTGGGTGAGTTGCTCAAAGCATTTTCCTATCGCGGCGTGCTGGATCGCGGCTTTGCTTTGGTGCGCGGCGCGGATGGACATCCGCTGCGCGGTGCGGCGCAGGTCGAGAGTGGCGCGCGACTCGCGATCGAATTCGCCGACGGCACGGTGAGCGCGGTCGCCGATGGTGCGGCGGTGGCGCATAAGGTCTCGAAGCCACAAGCTAAAGCGCAGGTGAAAGTCGCCGCGCCGAAAGCCAAAGCGCCCGGCCCGACGGGGCAGGGCGATTTGTTCTAGTCATCAGTATTTCACGCTGGCGAACACCCGCACCGTACGGCCGGGCATCAACACCTCGTTCTTGGTGTAGGACACCGCATTACTCATCGCCTGAGCCAGCAGGTTGTCGCCGCTGATGCCGACGGTGAACTGCTTGATGCCGCTCGGGTCGTTCTTGAGCTTCTGCGTGTAGCTGATCTGCGCGCGCAGATTGTCGTAGCCCGGCGTCGTGGTCTCGTTGGCCGAGACATTGTTCTGGCCGAAGGCGTGCAGCAGGTTCACGCGCGCCAGCCAGTTGGCGTTGCGCCAAAAGACGCCGCCCCCGAGACGCTGTGGCGGAATGCGCGGCACATTGCTGCCGTCGGTGAAGGTGGCGCGGACGAAGTCATATTGTCCGTCGATGCCGAACAGGCCGTCACCGACCGGTGCGACATCCCACTGGAACTGGAATTCGCCGCCGCGGAAGATCGCGTCACGCTGCGAATAGACCGCCTGATTCAACTCGGTACCGCCGCCGGCCGGGCCGCAGGAGGCGAAATCGTCATCGCACATCTCGCCGGTGAGGCGGCGGAAGATGAAGCCGTCGAACCGGGTGTAATAGGCATTGGCCTCGAAGCGGAACGGGCCCTTGGCGCGCTTCAGGCCGATCTCCAGCGACTTCGCCACTTCCACATTGAGATTGGGATTGCCGACGTCGAAGGTGCCGGTCGCGTCATGCGGTCCGCGCGAGAACAGTTCGGGCGCGCGTGGGGCGCGTTCGACAGATTGCGCAGTGACGTTGCCGACCATGTCCCACGGCAGATCGTGGAGGAGGCCGATGCTGCCGCTCTTCGGCAGGAAGTTACGCGTGCGGTCGGAGGTCGCGAGATCGCCCGAGGGAATGTCCGGCGAGGAGCCGGTCACCTGGTTGGTCTCGATCCGTCCGGCGAGCTGTGCGCGCCAGGTCTCGGTGAACTTGAATTCGTTGAACGCATAGGCAGCGAGGCTGCGTGTGCGGTTCGGATCGAACAGGCCGATGCCGTCCGGGCTGCTGGCCGTCAGCTCCTGATGGAAGCCCTGCACGCCGATGGCCGTGGTCATCGATGCAAAGCGCAGGTCGAACGGCGCGAGTTGCATTTCGACGCGCGCTTCCTGCTCCTTGTTGGTGAAGGTCTGCCGCACGCCGTCGCTCGTTGGATCGCCGGCATTGAGGAAGCCGATCTCGTTGTGCTTGTAGTCGGATGCGCCGAGCCAGAAACGGATCGCATCGACCGCCGCCGATTGCGGGCGGAATTCGCCTTTGCCGGTGACTTTCGTCTGCCGCATGTCGATGCGGGTGTTGTGGTCTTCACCGTCGATGCCGGGGATATGGTAGAGGCTGTTGAACTGCGACACCGCAAGGCCGGCATAACCGCCGTCGAAGAAATACGAACCGCCAAGTGACTCGCCGTAGGAGCGCGCCGCCGAGTTCGGTTGCCGCCCGTTGAACGAGCGGGTCGGATCATTGAGATAGGGATAGGCGGGAATGCGATAGCTGGTGCTGTTGCGGCCGAATGCGTCGGCGTGGATCGCCACGTTGTCCTTGCCAGCGTCGAGCAGCACCGCGCCGTCGATACCGTTATCGGCGCTGTTGCCGCCGCCGCGCAGTTCGGCGCTGAAGCCGTCTTTCGGTACGTTTTCGGGAATGCGGTTGTTGGTGGCGTTGACCACGCCGCCGATCGCCTGCGAGCCGTAACGCAGCGTCGCAGGACCGCGGATCACTTCGATGCGGTCGGCGGCAAGCGGATCGACCGGCGTGCCATGGTCCTCGCCGAGGTCGGAGACCCCGTTGCTGCCGAGTCCGTT
>JBQCFU010000140.1:0-2619 GCA_051958775.1 Pseudolabrys sp. | reverse complement strand
GAAAACGTGATGGAGGGCGTCGCCGCCAAGAAGGCGCTGCTCGACCGCTATAACGAGATCGCCGCCAACTATTCGGACGAGACCGCCGACGAGATGGCCAAGCTCCAAGACGAGATCGACAGCAAGAACCTCTGGGACCTGGATTCCCAGGTCGACCTCGCCATGGACGCGCTGCGCTGCCCGCCGGACGATGCCGACGTTGCCAAGCTCTCCGGCGGTGAACGCCGCCGCGTCGCGCTTTGCCGGCTGCTGCTCGACCAGCCCGAGCTGCTGCTGCTCGACGAACCGACCAACCATCTCGACGCCGAAAGCGTGAACTGGCTCGAAGGGCATCTGCGCGACTATCCGGGCGCGATCCTGATCGTCACCCACGACCGCTACTTCCTCGACAACGTCACCGGCTGGATCCTCGAACTCGACCACGGCCGCGGCATTCCCTACGAGGGCAACTATTCGTCCTGGCTCAAGCAGAAGCAGAAGCGGCTGGAGCAGGAGGGCCGCGAGGACGAGGCACGCCAGCGCACGCTGGAACGCGAAGAGGAGTGGAGCAATTCCTCGCCCAAGGCGCGGCAGGCGAAGTCGAAGGCGCGCTATCAGCGCTACGAAGACCTGCTCAAGGTGGCGAACGCCAAGGTCAACACCGTGGCGCAGATCTCCATTCCGGTCACCGAACGCCTCGGCCAGAACGTCGTTGACTTCGAGGGCCTGAAGAAGGGCTTCGGCGACAACATGCTGATCGACGATCTCACCTTCAAGCTCCCGCCCGGCGGCATCGTCGGTGTGATCGGCCCGAACGGCGCCGGCAAGACCACGCTGTTCAAGATGATCACCGGCCAGGAGCAGCCCGACGCCGGCTCCATCAAGATCGGCGAGAGCGTGCAGCTCGGCTATGTCGACCAGTCGCGCGACGCCCTCGACGGCAAGAAGACCGTGTGGGAGGAAATCTCCGGCGGCAACGACGTGATCCTCGTCGGCAAGAAGGAAGTGAACTCGCGCGCTTATTGCTCGTCGTTCAACTTCAAGGGCGCCGACCAGCAGAAGAAGGTCGGCACGCTCTCCGGCGGTGAACGCAACCGCGTGCACCTCGCCAAGATGCTCCGCTCTGGCGCGAACCTGCTGCTGCTCGACGAACCGACCAACGATCTCGACGTCGATACGTTGCGCGCGCTGGAAGAGGCGCTGGAGGATTTCGCCGGTTGCGCCGTGATCATCAGCCACGACCGCTGGTTCCTCGACCGCATCGCCACCCACATGCTCGCCTTCGAAGGCGAGAGCCACGTCGAATGGTTCGAGGGCAACTTCCAGGACTATGAAGCCGACAAGATGCGCCGCCTCGGCACCGACTCGGTGATGCCGCACCGGATCAAGTACAAGAAGTTCTCGCGGTAGTTTGCCAATAATGCTTGCGGCATCGGTGCTGTAACCCTCTCCCCTTGCGGGAGAGGGTGCCGAGCGCAAGCGAGGCGGGTGAGGGGTTGTGCTCTCACGCTTGCCATCGACCCCTCACCCGGCTCGCGCTTCGTTTCACTCAGCGCGATCCACCCTCTCCCGCAAGGGGAGAGGGAAGAAAAAGCCCCATGATCCGCCTCGACACCATCAGCAAGCAGAACGGCCACCAGATCCTGTTCATCGAGGCGTCGGCGGCGCTGCAGCGCGGCGAGAAGATCGGCCTCGTCGGTCCGAACGGCGCCGGAAAGTCGACGCTGTTCCGCATGATCGCCGGCGAGGACCAGCCCGACGAAGGACAAGTGTCGGTCGATCGCGGCACGACCATCGGCTATTTCAGCCAGGATGTCGGCGAGATGGCGGGCCAGAGCGCCGTCGCCGCGGTGATGGACGGCGCCGGCCCGGTCTCGGGTGTCGCGGCCGAACTGCGCGAACTCGAAGCGGCGATGACCGATCCCGACCGCGCCGACGAGATGGAGGCGATCCTCGAACGCTACGGCGAGGTGCAGGGTCGCTTCCAGGATCTCGACGGCTACGCGCTCGATGCGCGTGCGCGCGAAGTGCTCGCGGGCCTGGGCTTCAGCCAGGAAATGATGGAGGGCGATGTCGGCGCGCTCTCCGGCGGCTGGAAGATGCGCGTCGGCCTCGCTCGTATTCTCTTGATGCGGCCGGACGCGATGCTGCTCGACGAGCCGTCGAACCATCTCGATCTCGAAAGCCTGATCTGGCTCGAACAGTTCCTGAAGGGCTACGAGGGCGCGCTGCTGATGACCTCGCACGACCGCGAGTTCATGAACCGCATCGTCGGCAAGATCATCGAGATCGACGCCGGCACGCTCACCACCTATTCCGGCGATTACGAATTCTACGAGCAGCAGCGCGCGCTGTCGGAAAAGCAGCAGCAGGCGCAGTTCGAGCGCCAGCAGGCGATGCTCGCCAAGGAGATTAAGTTCATCGAGCGGTTCAAGGCGCGGGCGTCGCACGCCGCGCAGGTGCAGAGCCGGGTCAAGAAGCTGGAGAAGATCGAGCGCGTCGAGCCGCCGCGCCGCCGCGAGACCGTGCAGTTCGATTTCCCGGCCGCGCCGCGCTCGGGCGAGGATGTCGCGACATTGAAGGGCGTGAGCAAGAGTTACGGCTCGCTGCGCATTTATGACGGCCTCGATTTCCAGGTGC
>JBQCFU010000139.1:0-7375 GCA_051958775.1 Pseudolabrys sp. | reverse complement strand
TGCAGGCGTTGCTGCAACGGCTCGACACCGATGCGGTCCGTGCGATGTATGTCGATCTCGACGCTGTGTGGAACGCGCGTGCCGAGCGATTCAATGCGCGCCTGCGCGCCGAGCAACTGCCGGTCGCGATCGCCCATCTCTCGTCGGTCTGGACCGTGCTGTATCAGCAGCCGTCGCGCTACAACTGGATGCTGCAATATTATCTCCGGACGCAGGGGATCGCGCTGAGCTGGGTCGGCAGCGGCCGGCTGATCTTCAGCCTCAACTACACCGACGCCGACTTCGACGCCGTGCTCGACCGGTTCGTCGCCGCGGCGAAAACGATGCAGGATGACGGATGGTGGTGGGCCAATCCGGCGATGACCAACAAGCGGATCAAGCGCACATTGGTGCGGGAGATGATCGCGCATCGCCTCTCGCGGCAGTCGTAATGACGAACAAAACATGTGGCGACCTTCCCCGCTTCACGAAGCCGGTGAAGGCCGCCGAAACACGCTAGGCGGAGCCTGCCTTCGCAGCCAGCGGCTGCTCGCCGTGCTGAGCATGATGCGGGTCGATCCACTCTCCGCGCAGCAGATACATCGGCGCTGTATGATAAAGCTTGATGTCGTGGAACGGGTCGGTGAGAATCTTGGTCATCCAGACGAGCCCGCTCTGCACGCCCTGCAGAAAGAACAGGTGCACGGTACGAAACACCAGGCCGGCAACGCCGAGCACCAGCCAGATCAAGCCGACATGGCGAACGAACTCGCCGATCGACTGATGCGCCTCGAACAGCCCGAACAAGGTCGGATCGAACAGCAGCGGCAGCGGCGACAGAACCCAGATCGTCAGCAACACGACCTTGCGCTGTAGATTGTAACCGACCTTGATGTCTTCCTTGTGCTCATGGGTCGCTTCGTTGATCCGGTCGTAGCCTTTCGGCTCGAAGAAGAAATGACCGGCCTGCCGCGTCGGCATGGCAATCAGCCAGCCGATCAGCGCGGCTGCCGCGAGATCGTAGAACGCCAGTGCATAGGCGCCGAGAAACGAGATCGCGCTCACCAGATGCAGCGCCTGATTCGCCCGGCTGTGATGATAGTAGCGATGGTCGTCCCAGCGCTGCGTGTGTAACTCTTGCAGGAATGTCGGCATGGCATCCGCCCTGTTTGAACGCGTGATGGTTATGACGCTGATGACGACACAGCGCCGGCACCGGCCCGGGGTGCATTCGCCGCAGCAGGTTGCCGCAACGGCTCCTTGCCAAAGCGAATGAGCGAGAAGTGGCCGAGCGGCGGCATCGCACGTCGCTCCAGCAAATGAATGTCCGGCGTCCGCGCAGCCCAATCGGAGTAGCGCTGCCAGGAAAATTCCGTCCGCCAGCCGAGCTTGCCGGCGACCGGCGCGAACCAATGCTCGATGGCGCGCCGCAGTCCGGTTTCGGCGCCGATGCGGCTGAGGATGACGATCTCGCCGCCCGGCTTCAGCACCCGCGCGAATTCGTCGAGCGCCGCCTCGGGATTCGGCACTGCCGTGATGACATATTGCGCGACGACGACATCGAACGACTTGTCGGGAAAGCCGAGCCGTTCGGCGTCCATGACCTCAAGCGCTTCGACGTGGTCGAGGCCGAGTTCGACCACCCGTTCCCGGCCTTTCTGAAGCATCGCATCGGAAATATCGACGCCAACGATCCGGTTGTCGCGCGCATAATCCGGGAGCGAGATGCCGGTTCCGACGCCGACTTCGAGGATACGGCCGCCGACGCGCTCCGCCGCGACGATGGCGGCGCGCCGTCCTTTTTCAAAGACCGGCCCGAAGACGAGATCATAGACTGGCGCCCAGCGATCATACGCCTTTTCGACGGCCTGCCTCTCGATGCGATTCTGCTGCGTCATGGTCCTCTGCGTCATGTTCTGGTACGCCCTGGGTTTCCTGATGAGACGTGGCGCGGACAAGTTTCAGGGTGAGACATGCGCCTGGCGAAGCCGATCAACGCGCGTGGCGCTGGAAACGCTGACAATGCGGAGATGCGAGAGGAATTGCCGCGCGCTCCTTTCCCAGGAGTGGGCGAGCGCGAAATCGCGGCAGCGCCCGCGCGGAATTTCCAGCGCTGCGAGGCACGCGGTTCGCAGATCGGCATCGAGAACGCCGACGGACGTGTTTCCGATCACGTCCTTCGGGCCCATCACCGGCAACGCAGCCACCGGCACACCACAGGCCAGTGCTTCGAGCTGCACCACGCCGAACGTATCGGTCAGGCTCGGGAACACGAAGACGTCCGCGGCCGCGATCGCACCGGCCAGTTCAGGGCCGCGCCGCATGCCGAGAAATACCGCCTGCGGAAACCGCTGCCGAAGCTCGGCGAATTGCGGCCCATCGCCGACGACGACCTTTGATCCAGGGAGATCGAGCGACAGGAAAGCTTCGAGATTTTTTTCGACGGCCACGCGGCCGGCCGAGAGAAAAATCGGTCGCGGCAGATCCAGCGGCACCACCTGTGCAGGTGCAAATAAATCGGTATCGACGCCGCGCGTCCACAGGCCGAGATTGGTGAAGCCGCGCCGCTGCAGATCGGAAAACAGCGTCGCCGTCGATACCATGGTCACCGCCGCTTTTCCGTGGAAGCCGCGCAGCAGCGCATAAGTCCACGCCTCAGGAACAGGGACTCGCGCAGAGATATATTCCGGAAACCGCGTCGTGTAGCTCGTGGTGAACGGCAGGCCGCGGCGCAGGCAATAGCGCCGGGCGGCCAAGCCGATCGGGCCTTCGGTGGCGATGTGGATCGCGTCCCAGGACAACCGGTCAAGACGCCTTGCGACACCCTCGCCGAACGGCAGCGCCAGCCGGATGTCGGGATAGGTCGGCAACGGCAGCGTCGGAAAGCCTTCGGGTGTTACGAAATGAACATCGATCCCGAGCCTGGCGGCAGCTTCAGCGGTCGAGGTCAGGGTCCGCACGACCCCGTTGACCTGAGGGTGCCACGCATCCGTGGCAACAACGACGTGCATCAAGACGTCTCCGCAAGCGGCCAATCACGGAGATCACGGAGACGACGCGTGTTCTCATCACAGCGTCATCGACGTGCGCCGAAGCCGGCCTTCATCGAATCTCGTGTGACAACGATGGCAAATCTGTATCTCAATCGTGTGACACGATTTGCGTTGAAGCCCGGCCTGTTCGCCGGCCTCGCATTGCGGCCGACGGGTGCGCCGTCAAAGACCGAACAGACGCTCCGCATTTCCATGGGCGATGCGCGCCCGATCGGTCTCGCTCACCGGCAGGTTCATCAGGAAGCTGCGGGATTCCTCCATCGTGCAATACGGATAATCGACAGAGAACATGATCCGCTCCACTCCCACTTCGAGCAGCAGATTGAGGAAGGTCGGCATGAAATTGAACCCGCCGAAAGTGTAATGCAGGTTCTGCCGCAGATAATCGGCGACCGGACGCTGCAGCTTCGTCGTGTCCTGCGACAATGTTCTGCTCAGCCGCGGCAGCATGAACGGAATGCCTTCTCCCAGATGGCCGATCACCACCTGCAATCGCGGATGGCGGTCGAACACGCCGCCGAGCACCATGCGCAGCACATGCACCGCCGTCTCGATGTGCCAGCCCCAGCCACCGCTGGCGAAAATGCCTGACACCGACGGCGAAAAGCCGCCATACAGCGCATCGACCACCGGCTTCGGCGGGACTGTGGGATGCAGATAGATCGGCACACCCAGCGCCTCGGCCCGCTCCAGGATCGGCGTGAAGAACACGTCATCGAGATAGCGGCCCCGCGTATGGCCGTTGATATTCGCTCCCTTGAAGCCGAGCTTGCGCACGCAGCGCTCGAATTCGTCGGCAGCCTGATCCGGCGCCTGGATGGGCAATGCGGCAAAGCCGGCGAAATGCCCGGGATGCAGCCTGATCGCCTCGGCGAGATAATCGTTCGCGTCACGCGCGCAGGCGATGGCGTCGTCCGGCTCGGCCTGTTCGACGCCGGGCGAATTGAGCGACAGCACCTGCATGTCGATGCGGGCGGCGTCCATCTCCGCAATGCGCTTTGCGCCAACGTCCGAAAGCCTGTCGACAAGCTCCGCACCGCCAGCCCGGGAGGCGCGGAATCGCTCGATCGTGACCTTGCCCGGCCCGGCCACGAAAGCCGGCGTCACGAAATGTTCTTCAACCGCGATGATCCGCATCACTCACCTGTTTCCGCATCAAGACGTCGAGGCACGTTGCCTCGAACGAAGCGAAAAATGCAACCGTCTTGAAATCGGAATGCAGTCGGCGGAATCCGGAGCCGGATCGGACGTCGAAAGCGCGATAATCCGCGAAAGGATCACGCGCTAATTGTTGCGCACCTGCCCGAGCGTCGCGCCCGCGGCCAGGAACTCGGCCATCGTTTTCAACGGCCTGCCGGTCAGCAGCCGCGCGTCGTCGGTGATGTTCGCCTGCTCTCCCGCCGCCGACGCCAGACGAATGCCGATCTGCGCCTCGACCGCGTAAGCAGGCAGGTTTCGCGACACCAGCAGCTTCCGGTAGTCATCGACCGACATATCCTGCGCGGAGATTTCGCGCTCCCAGCAGGTTGTCGCGCGGGCAGCGACCTCAGACAGATCGAGGGCTTCCGTCCCGGTCAGTTCATAATTCCGGCCACCGTGGCGGCTGTCCGCGAGAACCGTGGCTGTCGCCGCGGCGATGTCGGCACGCGCCAGATAGGCGACCTTTCCGCCCGCGCCCGGCAGCGACACCACTCCGGTTTGCCGCGCGATCGCCAGCGCTGCATTCAGATTCTCGAAATACTGGTTGCTCCGCAGGAACGTACAGGCGAGCCCTGACGCCAGCATGTCGGCTTCAGTCGCCGCATGCACCTTGGCGAACGGAAACAGGCTCGTCTCGCACGGATTGACGAAGCTGGTATAGACCAGCCGCCGCACGCCGGCCGCTTTGGCAGCGGCGATGGCCGTGCGATGCTGACGAACCCGGACATCGTTCGGCGCATTGCCGCAGATCACCAGTGCAGTATCGCTGCCCGCGAACAACGATTCGAGCGTCTCCGGCTGGTCGAAGTCCGCAGCAACGACGCGAAAGCCCATATCGGCCAGCGCCGCGAGCTTTGCCGGATCGCGCGTGCCGAGGCTCGCCTGCCTGGCGAGGCCGCGCCGTGCCAGTTCATCAGCCACAAGCCGACCGAGCTGGCCGGATGCACCTGTAATTGCAATCATGTCGATCAGATCTTCTTGTCGCGGCCGGACCAATAGGGTTCGCGCAGGATGTTCTTCTGGATCTTGCCGATCGGCGTCTTCGGGAAATCGCTGACAAACTTGATCCAGCGTGGCCGCTTGAAGCGCGCCAGCAACTGTGCGCAATGCTCGATCAGCGCGCTGTCGCTCACGTCGGCATCCGCCTTCACATTCACATAGGCGACCGGCACTTCGCCCCATTTGTCATCGGGGACACCGAACACCGCGCATTCTCCGACAGCCGGATGCTTGTAGAGAACGTCCTCGATTTCCTTCGGATAGATGTTCTCGCCACCGGAAATGATCATGTCCTTCGAGCGGTCGACCAGTGTGACAAAGCCATCCGCGTCGATGGTGGCGAGATCGCCGCTCCAGGCCCAGCCATGACGCCGGAATGCGCGGGTCTGTTCCGGCTCGTTGTAATATTCGAGCATGACGTTCTCGCCGCGCGCGCAGATTTCCCCGACTTCGCCGGGCTTCACACGCTCGCCATCCGGCGACAGCACCGCCATGTCGGCATTGAACACCTGCCGGCCGACACAACCCAGCTTATGCGGGAGATCGCACTGCTTGAGCGAGGCGACGATGCCCATTTCCGACTGGCCATAGAACTGCGTCAACGACACCTGCGGCAGCTTCTCCAGCATCGTGCGCTGCACCCAGTCGGGCATCGGCGCACCGGAGAAATTGAGCCGCCGCCAGGTCTGATAGTCCGCAGCATCAAACTCCGGATCGCTGACGATCATGCGGACCTGCGTCGGCACCATGAACGCTGCGGAGATGCCGTGGGCACGCGACAGCCGCGCATATTCGCGCGCATCCCACTTCCCCATCAGCACGGAGGTGGCGCCGACCAGAACGGCCGGTTGCAACATGATGTTCAGCGCCGCCACGTGGAACAGCGGCGTGACGATCGCCACCACGTCGCGCTCGTTGACGCCGCTCTCCACCACAACGGTGTGTGCCGTCACGGCACGGGCGCGATGGTTGGCCAGCACGCCCTTGGGACGCCCGGTGGTGCCACCGGTATAGGTCATGCAGAACGCGTCATCCTCCGAAAGGAGAATGTCGGGCGGCGTCTCGGGCTGGCCCGCCATAACTGACGGAAACGCCGTCGCGCCTTCGACCGGACCGCCGATGGCGATCCGCACGCGGATGCGTGGCAAACGCGGCAGCGCCGCTGCCACCTTATCCGCGAACACATCTTCGAAGATCAGCGCGTCGACATCGGCCTTGTCCAGCACATAGACCAATTCCTCGACCGCATAGAGCACCGAGACATTGACCAGGACCGCCCCGGACAGCGCCGTCCCGAAGAACGCCGTGACATAATCCGTGCAGTTGCGGGCCACGATCGCGACTTTGGCGCCGCGGCCAAGCCCCTGTGCCGCCAGCGCGTGGGCGAACTGAGCCGAACGCGCAGCGAGCTCGCCATACGAGATCGCTTCATCGTTGCAGATCACCGCCGCTTTGTCGGGAAACCGCTCCGCAGCGCGGCGCAGCATATCGCCGGTCAGCATGGACGCCTCTTTATTGGCCTGAGAAGAAGGACGATCAGCCGCGCCGCAAAGTGTGGCCGATGCGCATCTTCATCACCTCGTTCGGCCCGTCGACGAGCTGCGTGACCTTGGCATCACGCATCAGCCGTTCGACACCGCGTGAGCGGTAGTTGCCGTAGGAACCGAAGATCTGCACGGCGTCGATGGTGACCTTCATCGCCATGTCGGACGCCTGCGACTTCACCATGGCGCAGTAGGTGCCGGTCTCGCGGCTCGCGAGATCGCCGTGCTCCTGCATCCAGCGCGCGACCTGGTAGATCATCGCGCGGCTGGCTTCGATCTGGATCGCCATTTCCGACAGGCTGAACTGGATTGCCTGATGCTCGATCAGCGGCTTGCCGAAGGTCTTGCGGGTCTTGGCGTGCTCCAGCGCGAGTTCGAACGCGCCCTGCGCCACGCCCAGCGCCTGCGTGCCGCCGCCGAGACGGCCGAGGTTGAGCGCCTGCGCGAAGATGTTGAGGCCGTTACCCTCTTCGCCGAGAAGCTGCGACGCCGGAATCCGCACGTCCTCGAGATGCACGTCGGCGGGCGGCAATTGCCGATAGCCCATCAGTTCGTCGACTTCGCCGACCGACAGGCCCGGCGTGCCCTGATCGACCAGGA
>JBQCFU010000138.1:0-2413 GCA_051958775.1 Pseudolabrys sp. | reverse complement strand
AGGGGGAGGCTGATAACGGACATCAGAAGCCCCATCGCCAAAATTCCGCGTCGAAATTTAACGCACGCTCGCCGGCGTCTTGTACCACGGCGCGCCGCTGCGGCGGGTGGTGTCGACCTTCTGCCAGTAACCCTGCCAGTCGTCGCTTGGGCCGATACCGTCGGCAGTCGCCGGGCCGGTCACAGCCGGCGCAGTCGCGGTGTCGAGCACCATCAGCGGCGTCTGACCTGATTTCACCTGCTCGATCGCCTGACGCAGGATGCGGCGATAGGCGGTGATGGCTTTATCCGAAGTCCCCAGATGCTCGCGGGTGCGGTCCTGGATCACGCCCATGGATTCGCAGGCCCACTGGTCGTGCACGTTGATGTCCGTACCCATGCCCGTATAGGTCTCGTGCGCCTGTTCGTGCGGATCGAACCCGTAGTCGTTGGATTTGTTGCGGCGCGGCTTGTAGTCCGGCAGCTCATAGAGTTCGAGGCGCTGGTCGCGCATCTGCTTCTTGTTTACTGGACCGGCGTAGCTGGTGAAGATCGCGTACCAGTAGTGCTTGGTATCGTCGACCGGCACATGCCACTGCGAGATCGTCATCTCGCGGCTCATCGGAATGATGAACGCATTCGGGAAGATCAGATTGGTAACGCGCACATGCGTGCTCTTGTCGCTGATCTGCCGCAGGGTCGCGAGCCGCAGGCCGAACTCCGTCGTCTCCACCTCGATGCGCGGCTTGTCGAAATCGCGCATGATCTTGGTCATCGGCATGTCGGTATCGAGCGACATGTCGCGGAACATGCGGCCGTAAGCCTGCGACGGATCCTCGTCATTGAAGAAGCGATGCAGGAACGAGGTGTGCGCAGGATCGATGCCGACTTCGAGCGACTGCAGCCAGTTGCACTCGATCAGGCCCTTGAACGCGAAAGTGTGGGTGTCGGGCGCGACGAGGCAGTCGAAATGCGGCAGCTCCGGCGGCGCGCCAGGACCCATGTAAGCGAACAGGATGCCGCTGCGCTCCACCACCGGATAGGCTTTCTGGCGGATGTTGGCGCAGAGATTTGAGCCTTCGGGTTCGGCGGGCGTCTCCAGGCATTTGCCGTCGATGTCGAACAGCCAGCCGTGGAACGCGCAGCGCAACCCGCCGCCTTCGAGCCGGCCGAAGGCGAGGTCGGTGCCGCGGTGCGGACAGGAGCGGCCGACGAGGCCGTAGCGGCCCTTGTCGTCGCGGAAGATGACGAGGTCTTCGCCGAACAGGCGGATCGGCTTGATCGGCCGCGGCCCGTCCAGTTCTTCCACCAGCGCGGCGGGCTGCCAGTAGCGGCGCATCAGATTGCCGGCGGGCGTGCCGGGACCGACGCGGGTGATCTGCTCGTTCTGTTCCTGGCTGAGCATGGGGCGGCTCCCTGATGGCGATGGCAGCGTTGCGATTTAGCGCTTTGCGCCGGACGCAGCGCCAGCCTAGAGTGTTCGCTGACCGAACGAATGTTCGAATTAGACCAGATCGATTCTGGGTTGGCAATCGGGGCGCACAGCAATGCCGCGGCTGAAACGATCCGACGCCGAACAGCGCGTCGCGGCCACCACCGGTCCGGAATTTCTCGAGGCGCTGGCGCGCGGCCTGCGCGTGATCGAAGCCTTCGGCCGCGACCGCCGCGACCTGACGCTCGCCGACGCGGCGCGGCTGGTCGATCTGCCGCGCGCGTCGGTGCGGCGCACGCTGTCGACGCTGGTGCAGCTCGGCTACGCCGAGAGCGACGGCCGCCGCTTCCGTCTCACGCCGCGCATCCTGTCGCTGGCGTCGAGCTATCTGCTGTCCGATCCGCTGACCGATATCCTGCGGCCGGCGCTGGAACGTCTCAGCGAAACCGTGAACGAGGCGTGCTCCTGCGCGGTGCTCGACGGCGACGACGTCGTCATGATCGCGCATGCCTCACCGAACCGGCTGATCGCGCTCAGCGCGCAGATCGGCCTGCGGCTGCCGGCAGTGTCGAGTTCGCTCGGCCGCATTCTGCTTGGCGCGCTCGATGACCGTGCGCTCGACAAATTCCTCGCTCGCATCAAGCCGGCGAAGCTGACCTCCGCTACCGTCGTCGACAAAGCCAAACTGCGCGCGGCGATTGTCAAAGCGCGCGGCGACGACTATGCGCTGGCCGATCAGGAGGTCGAGATCGGCTTCCGTTCGATCTCGGTGCCGCTGCGCCGGAGCGACGGAACGATCGTCGCCGCGCTGAATATCGGGGTGCACAGCGAACGCTGCTCACCCGACACGATGCGCAATGTCTTCCTGCCGAAACTGCGCGCGACGGCGGATGATCTGCAGCGGCAACTGATCGCCTGACCTCTTTGCATGACCGGGACCATATGACCGAGACCAGAACCCGTTGGCCCATGGTTTTCGTGCTGCTCGGCGCCGGCATCGTCT
>JBQCFU010000137.1:0-5545 GCA_051958775.1 Pseudolabrys sp. | reverse complement strand
GCGTGCCGCGCTGACCGTGCCGGACATGCTTGATCTCTTCAAGCGCGATCAGGGAGAAGAGCTGTCCGACGACGCCTTGCTGCTGGGCTGACGATCGCTTCCGATCAAGCTGACTTTGGCCAGATCGTCTGCGCTGCGTTTACCACCAGAGACAGCTTCGCGCGTTCGTCTGCTTCCGTTACCGGATTGCCGGCCACGGTCGAGGCGAAGCCGCATTGCGGGCTGATCGCGAGCTGCTCAAGCGCGATATATTGCGTGGCTTCCCGCACACGGCGCTCGAGCGTCTCGCGGGCCTCGAGCGCGGATCGCTTGCTGCTGATGAGGCCGAGCACCACGCCCTTGTCCTTGACGAAGCGCAGCGGCTTGAAGTCGCCGGCGCGCTGGGTATCGTATTCCAGCAGGAAGTGATTGACCTTGGTGCGGGTAAAGAACCGCTCGGCGACGGATTCATAGCCGCCGGCGGCGAGATAGTGACCTTTGAAATTACCGCGGCACATATGTACGCCGAACACCACGCCGGCCGGCGCGCCGGCGACGGCGTCGTTGAGGCTGTCGATGTAGAGGTCGACCAGATGATCCGGCTTCTGTCCGGCGTCTTCGACCTTCGTGCGGATCGCCGGGTCGCATAGCAGCGCGACCGCGACCTCATCGAGCTGGATATAGCGGCAGCCGGCCTTGGCCAGTTCGGCGATCTCCTCGCGGAAGATGCGGCCGAGATCGGCGAAGAATGCTTCGACGGTCGGATACGCGGCTTTGTCGGCAAAATCCGTGCAGCGATAGAAATGCATCGTCGATGGCGACGGCAGCGTGATCTTCGGCGTGACCTTGGTCACGCTCTTGAGGAAGCTGAATTCGTCGAGCGCCAGCGGCTGCCGGCGGGTCAGCTTGCTCGCCGCATAGGGGGCCGTGAACTCGACCTCGTGACCGTGGTCGTCGCGGAATTTGAACACCGCCGGCTTGATGACGAAGCCGTCGATCCGTTCGACGAACCGGCCCCAATAGGAGCCGCGGCGAAACTCGCCGTCGGTCACCACCTGCAGACCGGCTTCTTCCTGCAATTTGACGACGTCGCGGATGCAGCGATCCTGAATTTGCGCGAAGGTCGGGTCGTCGATACGCTTGGCGGCATGATCCTTGAACGCTTGCCGCAACTCCGCCGGACGCAGCAGACTGCCGACATGATCGGCGCGGAACGGTGGCTGGCCTGTAGCGTTCATGACCTTCTCCGGCTTTCAATTCTATAGGTCTATAGATGAAGTCTAAGGCGGCACAGGCGGCGACGGCAAGGGGGAGGAAGAAGGCGGGAAAACCCGGGGGGCGCGGCAAGCCGCCGGCTGCACCGGCGAAACGATCGACCCATCGCCGGGCCGGGGAGATCATCGATGCTGCGGCGCAGGTGTTTGCCGAACTCGGCTATCACGGTGCGACCACACAGAAGATCGCCGATTTGCTGCGCATCCGGCAGGCCAGTCTCTATTACTATTTCCCGTCGAAAGAGGTGGCGCTGGAGCGGGTCTGCCTGCAGGGTGTCGCCGGATTTTTCGAGACCGCACAAGCCATTGCGTCAGGTCCGGGCGGGCCGGCGGAACGTCTGGCTGGGCTGATGCGGGCGCACATTTCGCCGATTCTCGACCGCGGCAATTATGTGCGGGTGTTCCTGACACAGCGCCAGTTCCTGTCGAATGCCAGCCGCCGCCGCGTCGGCAAATGGTCACGGGGGCTCGAGCAGATTTTCGAAAAAGTGATCCGGGAGGGCATGCGCAGCGGCGATTTCCGCAGCGATCTCGACCCGCGCCTGAGCACATTGGCCGTTCTGGGCATGACCAATGCGGTCGCTTCCTGGTACGGCAGGGAAAATGCGTCGATCGAGCGCATCGGCGGCGATTATGCCGCCCTGGTTCTTGAAGGGCTGAAAGGCCCGGGCCGGAAGGCGCGTCGCTGAATTTGATTGCGCTATAGAATTCCGTCGCGGGATCACGCTAGACTGACCCGCGAGGAAACGTTCACGGGCCAGACAAGATGACCGGATCACAGACGGTCACGGCGGATGCTCTGCGCAACACCACGGCGCCCGCTTTGCTGTGCGCGATGGCGCGCGGCGAGCCAGGCCGCGTGGCGTTCCGCACCAAGCATCTCGGGCTCTATCGCGAACGCAGTTTTCATGATTACGCGCTGATGGTGGCGCGCGCCGCGACGGCGCTCGACAAGCTCGGTCTCGCCAAAGGCGAACGTGTCGCCATCATGGGAGATGCTTGCGAGGAGTGGCTGATCTGCGATCAGGCCGCGCAGGCGCTGGGCGCCATCGTCTACGGCATCTATCCGACGGCGTCGGCCGCCGAGGTCGAATATCAGATGCGGGACGGCGGCGCGGCGATCTTCATCGCTGAAGATCAGGAATATGTCGACAAGCTGCTGCCGCTGGTCGATCGGCTACCGGACGTGCGGGCGATTGTCGTTATCGATGATTCCGCGATGTTCGCCTACGACCATCCGAAGCTCGTGCGCTACGCCGATCTGCTCGCCGGTATCGACGGCGATCTCGGCTGGCTTGAGCAGAAGGCCGCGCAGGTTACGCCCGCTGAGTCGGCCTTCATCATCTATACGTCCGGCACCACCGGTGCGCCGAAAGGTGCGCTGGTCAGCCATGGTCGGCATCTGGCGGCGGCGGCGAATGTCATCGCGCATTATCCGACGCTGGCGGAGAAGGCGCATCGCACCGTCGCCTACCTCCCGCTGTGCCATATTCTCGGCCGCGACATCGCTGTGACGTTCCCGCTGATCTCGCAGGTGGTGCCGCATTTCGGCGAGGACGTCGAAGACCTGACGACGACGATCTTCGAGGTGGCGCCGACCGTGCTGTTCACGGTGCCGCGCTATCTGCAAAAATTTGCCGCGCAGATTCTGGTCGGCATTTCCACGTCGTCCCCGCTCAAGCGCACGAGCTATGATTTCGCCATGCGGCTGGCGCGGCGACATGTGCAGAAACTGTGGGACGGCACGGTGACTGCGGCGGAAGCGGCCGCCTATCGCGCCTGTCAGGCCGCGGTGTTCCGGCCGATCCTCAACAAACTCGGCTTCGACCAGCTCGAACTCGTCATTTCCGGCGGTGCACCGCTGCCGCCGGAGACCATGGCGCTCTGGCAGATGTACGGCGTCAATGTGCTGCAGATGTACGGCCAGACCGAGGAGGCGGGCGGCATCGTCACCGGCCAGCAGGGTGCATTCCCGCGGCCCGGCGATGTCGGCGTCGCGCCGGCCGGTTGGGATGTGAAACTCGCGGAGGCCGGCGAGGTGCTGGTCCGCAGCGAAAATGTGTTCGATGGCTATTGGCGTAACGACGACGCGACCCGCGAGGTGAAGGGCGCGGACGGCTGGCTGCGCACCGGTGACATCGGCGAATGGAAGGACGGCAAGCTGCGGCTGATCGACCGCGCCCGCGATTTCATCGTCACCTCCGGCGGCAAGACCATTTCGCCGTCGTTCATCGAGAACATCCTGCGCGCGAGCCCCTATGTGGCCGAGGCAGTGGTGTTCGGCCAAGAACGGAAATATCTCGCAGCGCTGATTGAGATCGATCTCGATACCGTGTCCGAATGGGCGCGCAGCAACGACGTGACCTATACGGGCTTCACCAGCCTCGCCACCCATGCGCGCGTAACGCAGCTGATCGCGCAGGAAATCAGCAAAGCGAACGCCGAGCTGGCGCGCGTGGAGCAGATCAAGGCGTTTCGTATTCTGCCGAAGGCGCTCGATCCGGAAGAAGAAGGCTAGCCGGTGACGCCGACGCGCAAGGTCAAGCGCGGGCTGATGTACAAGCGGTTCAAGACGCTGGTCGAAGAGATGTACGACGATCGCGAGGCTGCGATCCTCGCCAGGGAAGTCGGCGATGTGTTGCGCGCCTGAACGACAAGAAATCGAACACTGAAACGGGGAGGCAATGAACATGCGATCTTCGATGGTACTGGCGGCGGGGCTGGCCGCCGCTCTCTCGACACCGGCTCTGGCGCAGGACGCTTACGTGGTCGGTATTACCGCGGCGCTGACCGGGCCGCCGGCCAGCACTTATGCGCCGGCGATCGATGCGCTGCGCATCTATATCGATCGGGTCAACAAGGCCGGCGGCGTCAACGGCAAGAAGATCAATCTGGTCATTCAGGACGATTCCGCCGAGCCGTCCAAGGCCGCAGCGAATGCGAAAAAACTGCTGACCCAGGACAATGCGGTCCTGATGATCAACGCCAGCCTGTCGTCGACCTATGCGCCGGTCGTTGCCGAAGCGCGCAATGCCGGCGTGCCGCTGCTGTTCGCCAGCTCCGTTTGCCCGAAGGATGTCTACCCGCCGGCAAAGGAAGGTCAGTTCTGCACCACGGCGTTTGCCGCGACCTATGACAGCCGCGCGGCGCTCGCCTTCATCAAGGAGACCGCGAAAGAGCCGGTGAAGATCGGATTCTCGGCCATGGCGATCCCGCTTTCGCGCGGCGAGATCGACTTCGCGGAGAGCCAGGCGGGTCCGCTCGGCATGACTGCGGTGGACAAGGAAATCATCCCGCCGCCGACTGCGGACTACACGCCGTTCGCCACCAAGATCAAGGATGCGGGTGCCAACTGGGTGTTCTCCTGGGCGCCGTGGGTGACGCAGGTGCGCACCTTCGAAGCGCTGCGGCGTCTCGGCTGGGCCGGCGACTACGTGACATGGGCGCATCTCGAAGCCGAAGGCGAACTCAAGCGCATCAAGGACAACAAGCTGTTCGTCGTCGGCGCCAATGCGCTGTTCGAGGACAATCTGCCGGTGCAGAAGGAGATCGCGGCGGCGGTAAAGGAAGCCGACGGTAAATATCCGGCCGAACAGATGACCGAAGGCTGGATTGCTGGCATGGTGATTGAAGCCGCGATCAAAGGTGCGGGCAAGGATGCGACAGCGGCCAAGATCCAGGCGTCGATGCAGAACCTGAAGGTCGACCTGAAGGGTCTGCGTGGCGGCCCGATCGAGTGGACCAAGGACAACCATTTCCGCACCAAGCAGTTCTACCGTGTCTACCGCTGGGATGGCTCGAAGATTGCGCTGGTCAAGGACTGGTTTGCTTATGACGTGAAATAACGTTCACGTTGCAGGCGTCCGGCACGATGCCGGGCGCCTATTGTTTTGTCTCGTCGGATCGCTCGCACCGTGCAACTTGCCGTCAATATTGTCGTCCTGTCGGCGATCTATGCCCTGATCGCCTGCGGCTACGTGCTGATCTATCGCGTCAGCCGGGTGCTCAATCTCGCCCATGGCGAGCTGATGATGCTCGGCGCTTATCTTCTGCTGACGACGGCGTCGCTGTTCGGCGGCAATCCGTGGATGGCGATCGGCGCGGCGCTCGTTCTGAGTCTTGTCGTTGGCGTGCTTGTCTATGTGCTGCTGATGCGGAAGATGACCGGCGAGATGGTGCTCGCCGCCGTGCTGGCGACTGTCGCGCTCGGCATCCTGTTGCGCGGCGTGATGGTGCTGATCTGGTCGGCGCAGCAGCAATATCCGGGGCAGGCGCTCGGTTTTTCCAATCCG
>JBQCFU010000136.1:0-3094 GCA_051958775.1 Pseudolabrys sp. | reverse complement strand
TGAGATAGCGGATCGGCGCCCAATCCACTTCTCCATGCCGGCCGTTGATGAGTCCGACCTGATGCGCCAACTGGTCCTGCAGGTTGCAATAGCTATCGATATTGCAACGGGACGGGACCGCGATCTGCAATAGAGAGACCTGTCGTTTGAATTTAGGATGATGGCTCAGCATCCGATCGAACGTAAGGAAGCGGTTGAGAAGCCCCTTTGAATAATCGACGCGATCGACGCCGATCATCAGCTTGCGGCCTTGCAGGCTCTGCATCAGGCGATGCACCTGCGCGTGATCCGACGCTTGCTGCGCCATGGCGGCAAATTCATTGGCATCGATGCCGATGGGGAATGCGCCAACCCGGCAGCTTCCACGCTTCGTCTGGAACACACCATCAATACAGGGAATGCCCAGTTCGATTTCAACGTAGGAGCTGAAGTTCTGAACGTCGTCGGCTGTCTGGAAGCCGATGAGGTCGTAAGCCAGGAGGGCTGTGACGAGCTCACGGTGCTGAGGCAGCGCCATGAACGTGCTGCGTTCCGGCCACGGCGTATGCAGGAAGAAGCCGATCGGCTCGCGGATCCGCAACTTGCGCATTTCCTCCGCCATGCAGAGGAAATGATAATCCTGAACCCAATAGATCGAATCCGGCTTGGCGAAACGCAGCACCGCGCGCGCCATGTAGCGATTGATTTCGCGGTAGGAGTTGTAGTGCTCCGCATCACAACGCAAGAGATCAAGCCGCGAATGCAGCACCGGCCACAACGCCGAATTGGAATAGCCTTCGTAATAGTTGGCGTAGTGCGCTTCGGGCAGATCGACCGTTGCCAGCGCGCCCTTGCCGAGCGCTTCAACCGAGGCGAACGCATCGCGATCTTGCGGTTTCTGCACCTTGCCGCTGGAACCGATCCAGACCGCGCCAAATCCTTTGACGGCTGGCAACAGAGCGGAAGCCAAACCACCCATGATCGGCTCGGCAGCAGAGACTCGCGCAACGCGATTTGAGATGACGACGACTGACATGTGTGCTGTTTAATCCGGGGACATGACATTAACGTCGATTCATCGGGAGCGTTCCAAAGTTTTGCCGCGATTGCGAAAAAATTGCCGCTTATGCGAACAGTGGCGCGGAACTGAGCACGCTGACCGGAAAATCATCCATGATCTTGGCAAGCGTCGTAGTCGGATTCATTTCGACGACGCGGTCGCGCAAAATATCATGCATCGGAACTTTTGTTCCGTGAAAGCCGGCGAATTGCTCCGCTGACCAGTCTCGGCATTCAGGAGAAAATCTGCGCGCCGCAATCACCAGAATTTGGTGCATGCGGTGAACGCGTGCAAAGGCGATGAGGGCGTGGTCGGAAACTGGAATTGGCTGATAGATACCCACCCGAAGTGTTTGCGGGAACTTCTTCCGAAGAGCCAACAGCCGCCTGGTCGCGTGGAACTTGAATTCCTCCGAATTCCAATCGTGTCGCGATACACCATCATCTCGCAGAAGCACTTGTCGTGCAGCAAAATCAACCGGTCGGCGATTGTCAGGATCGACCAGGGAGAAATCCCATAGTTCTGTTCCCTGATAGAAGTCCGGAACACCGGGCAGGGTGACTTTCAAGACGAGTTGCGACAGGCTTGCGGCGGCGCCGAGACGCGCTACTTCGGCTACGAACGACACCATCCCATCGATGAATGCACTGTTGTCCGGCGATAGAATGCGCTGAATGAATGCGCCGAGGTGGCGTTCGTAGTCGGAATCCGGATTGGTCCAGCTCGTCTCCTGCTTGCCCTCGCGAGCGGCCTTTTGCGCATAGGCCGTGATCCGCTCCCCAAACCGGTCGTCCGGTAAACCTGCACGCGGCCAGATCCCGACCAGCGTTTGGTAGATCATGTATTCGTGCGCGGCCGAGGGCATACGCCGGCCATCGCGAACCGTAATGGCTGACGCATTGATATTCCGCCACTGCACCACGGATTCCGTCCATCGCGGTGCCATTTCCGCCAGCATCAGAATGCGCATGCGGGTGTCTTCGCCGCGCGTGGTGTCGTGTGTCGCGGTTGCTGTCAGACCGTTCGGCGTAGTCTTCTGCCGCTGCTGTATGAGGGCGTGGAAATCCTCGACGCCGAGCGGCCGTGCATCCGGCGAGCCGCCGACCTCGTTCAGCGCGATCAGCCGGTCGTCGCGATAGAACGCGGTGTCTTCCAACGCCTTCGCCATCAAGGGACCAGTGAATTGCTGGAGCTTGAATGCGAATGCCCGCACGCGGGCCGCGCTGTAGCCGGCGTCTTTCGCAAGATCGAGTGTGATCGCGCCGCGCAGGAACTCGAATATATCGGGGTCAGGTCCGCGCCAGCGCCGGCGTGCTCTCTCGATGGTCTGTTCGATGATGGCGCGGTCGGTCGGCGAAGGTCCGGTACCGGTCACATAAGTCCGGTACACGGGAAATTCCCGGACATAGAGATCGAGGGCGGCGCGCAGCCGGTCGTGAGTGTAATCGCGCGTGCTGAAGTGCCCGGCGGCAATACGCGCCAGCGCATTGGTGAGCACCGTGAATTCGCTGGCGAACATGGTCGTGACGACAACGCCTTTGGCCTCGTCGACAATGCGTGGAAATGGGCGGTGCTGCCCGCTGATCTGGTGCCAGAGGTCGGTCAGGAGTGGCAGACCGTTCCCATCGAGCATGAGATGCATGATGGCGTTGAGCCATTCATAGCCGGTTGTGCCGGCAACGCCCGAAAAGCGCGGCAATGTTTCGTCACCTTCGAGGATCTTCTCCACCACGACATAAAGGTCGCGATGGCCGAGTTGCCGAGCCAGTTGATGCAGCCGCCGCGTATATTGCATCGGATCGCGCAGCCCATCGATGTGATCGAGACGGATGCCCTGCAGACGGTCCTCGGCGATCAGCCGGGCAATCAGAGCGTGGCTGGCGCGGAAGGTAGCCGGGTCTTCCATCCGGAGCCCGGCGAGATCGTTGACGTCGAAGAACCGGCGATAGTTGATCGCGGAAAACGCCACACGCCAGAAGGCGAGGCGATAGTGCTGCCGCTCCAGAAGACGATGCAGCGCGGCAAGGCCGTGCGGCGTATCGGCAGCATAGGCCG
>JBQCFU010000135.1:0-5853 GCA_051958775.1 Pseudolabrys sp. | reverse complement strand
CACCATGAACACGAAGTAGGTGTTGCGACGACCGATGTAATCGGAGGTCGACGCCCAGGCGAACCGGCCGCCCATGTTGAACAGGCTCATCAGGCCGACAAAGCCTGCGGCCGCGACCGGCGTGATACGGCCCGGGAACATTTCCTGGCTCATGGCCGATGCTTGGCCCAGCACGCCGATACCGGCCGTGGTGTTGAGGAACAGCACGACCCAGATCAGCCAGAACTGCGGCGTCTTCAGCGCGTCATAGACAAAAACGTCGTTTCGCGTGATCAGACCCTTCGATTCCGTCGGAGCGACATACCCCGCCGGCTTCCAACCCGGCGCCGGCACGCGCACGATGATCGAACCGATGATCATGAACACGAAATAGACGACGCCGAGCACGATGAAGGTCT
Source organism: Pseudolabrys sp. (assembly GCA_051958775.1). Taxonomy (GTDB): domain Bacteria; phylum Pseudomonadota; class Alphaproteobacteria; order Rhizobiales; family Xanthobacteraceae; genus Pseudolabrys. The sequence goes on along the minus strand of JBQCFU010000135.1, from coordinate 5,455 downwards.
CGGCCACGCCGATATGGGTCGGGGAGCTGAACTTGCTCATCAGCCAAACCGACAGCGGCGAGGCGATGAAGGCGCCGCCGCCGAAGCCCATGATCGCCATGCCGGTCGCCATGCCGGGACGATCGGGGAACCATTTGATCAGCGTCGAGACCGGCGAAATGTAGCCGATGCCGAGCGCGCAGCCGCCGAGCACGCCGTAGCCGAGATAGATCAGCCACAGCATGTGCAGCTTGACGCCGACGGCGGAGAGGAAGAAGCCGCCAGCCCACAGGCATCCGGCTGTGAACATCGCCTTGCGCGGCCCGCCTTCCTCGACCCAGCGGCCGAACACGGCCGCAGAGGCGCCGAGAAACAGCATGGCGATCGAGAAGATCCAGCCCAGTTGCGTGAGCTTCCAGTCATCGGGTGTCGATTGCGAAATGCCGAGGAGCTTCGTCATCGGCAGATTGAACACGCTCAATGCGTAAGCTTGACCGATGCAGAGATGCACGCAGAGCGCGGCCGGCGGCACCATCCAGCGGCTGAAGCCGGGTTTGGCGACCGTGTGCGACCGGTCGAGGAACGAGAGCAGGGCCATGAGCTGTTTTCTCCCCCAAGAAAGCAAGGATGCGTCCAAAGAACGGGACTTTGAGACGTCTTGCGCAGGAGAACGGCCATGCGGAGCACGATCAAGAAGCTGTCGGCAATCTTTCGATTGTTCGATGCAATCGTTTGACGCGATTACGCAGCGAGGAGTTCCGGTGGGCAGAGGCGACGCGCTTCCTCGACCAGTTGCCGGATCGACGGCGGTTGCGCGTAACGATCGGAGACGACGAGACCGATCGTATGCGTCACGGTGGGCGTATCGATCGGCAGGGTCTGCAGGTCGCCGAGCTGCAGCGCGTTGAGCATCGAGCGCGGCACGACGCTGACGAAGCGTCCAGTCGCCACATGCGAGGCGAGCGCGATCGCCGAATCGGTTTCCACCAGCGGCGCGGTTTCGAGATTGAGACCTTCGAACACCGAATCGATGATGCGCCGGTGCTGCAGGTCGCGCGTCAAAAGGCACATCGGCAGCGAGGCGATGTCGGCCCAGGTGGTCGACTTCGCGGTGTTGAGCGGATGGCCGTGCGAGGTGAGCAGCAGATAGGTCTCGCGGAACAGCGGCACGCGCGTCACGTCGTCGATCGGATCGTGATCGATATAGGTGATGCCGGCATCGACCTCGCGGTTGTGCAGGAGCGACACGACAATGTCGGACGGCCGCGCCAGCACGGTGAAGCGCGTGCCCGGATGCCGCTTCTGGAACGGCGCGGTGAGCGCCGCCACGACCGACATGGCCGACGGCATGGCGGCGAGCCGCAGATGCGCGCCGATGCCGCGCTGCAGACCCTGGATCTCCTGGCGCATCGCATGGGCGTCGCCGACCATCCGCCGCGCCCAGATCAGCACGCGCTCGCCTTCGGGCGTGAAGCCTTGAAACCGCGACGAGCGCTTCACCAGGGCGACGTTGAGCATCTCCTCGAGGCTCTGGATGCCCAGCGAGAGGGTTGGCTGGGCGACGCCGCAACTGTCGGCAGCGCGGCGGAAATGCTTTTCGCGCGCGAGCGCGAGCATGAATTCAAGCTTTTCCAGCACCGCATCCTCCCAAAGTGCCTGGTTCGGCGAGGACTTTTGGCAGTCCCTTTGTTTTTGATCGTTGGCTGGCCAAGCTAAGCGGCAGGCCAGAGAGGGTCTAGCGCAGCGGTCTTCGACTTATGGACGAGATGCACGATCCAGTGCGTGCGCTGCACAACGGATTTGCCAAACAGATTTGCAATGCAACCGGAACATCCCGCTATAGTGCCGACCGCAATTATTCAGCCAAAGGACATTCACCCATGGGGAACTATTTCGACCAGCCGCTCGATCGCCGCGTTCTGATCGCAGGCGCTGCCGGTGCCGCCGTGGCCGGCGGGACGGCGGTCGCGCAGGCGCAGCAGCCGCCGCGCGAGAAGGGCCCCCGGGTGTGGATGGACATGGATCAGAAAGAGCTGGACGACGCCTACGACCAGGCGAAATACGCGCCCAACCTGCCGATCGTGCTCCGGCGCTACGTGACCGAGAGCGAGGAGACCCGCAAGCGGATCGGCGCGCCGAAACGGCTGAGCTATGGCTCGACCCCGATCGAGGCGCTCGACCTCTATCCGACCAAGGTGCCGAATGCGCCGATCCAGGTCTTCATCCACGGCGGCGCGTGGCGCGGTCAGGTCGCCAAGGACTATGCGTTCCCGGCGGAGGCGCTGACGCGCGCCGGCGCGCATTACATCTCGCTCGATTTCACCAATGTGACTCAGACCGACGGCAACCTGATGCCGATGGCCGAGCAGGTGCGCCGCGCCATTGCCTGGGTGGCGAAGAACGCTGCGAGCTTCGGCGGCGACGCCAACCGCATCTATGTCTCCGGCCATTCGTCCGGCGGCCATCTCGGCGGCGTCGCGCTGGTCACCGACTGGAAGGCGATGGGTGTGCCGGCCGATGTGATCAAGGGCGCGGTGCTCGTCTCCGGCATGTATGACTTGAAGCCGGTGCGGCTGTCGGCGCGGTCGTCTTATGTGAAATTCACCGACGAGATCGAAGATGCGCTGTCGACGCAGCGGCATCTCGATCGGATCACCTGTCCGGTGACGGTGGTGCACGGCTCGCTGGAGACGCCGGAATTCCAGCGGCAAAGTCGCGACTTCGTCGCCGCGCTGACGAAAGCGGGGAAGCCCGCCGAACTCATTGTCGGTCCGAACTACAACCACTTCGAGATCGCCGAGACGTTGGCCAATCCGTTCGGGGTGGCGGGCCGCGCGGTGATCGAGCAGATGAAGCTGAAGGTCGCGTGAGGGCCTGAAGCGTTTTTCAAGCGAAGAGGATACCGGTTCGCGTGAACACGACGCGACCGGTCAAAACCTGACGTGTCACCATTCCGGTGAAGCGGGGATCTAGCGCGCGTTCGGAGTCGGGGGCGCGCGGTCGTCGTCCTCGATCTTGATGTGCGCGCAGTTTTCGCAGCGGAAATAACGCGCGTTGCGGCCGGTGCGCGGATTGCGGATCTGCCGCATGAGGCGCAGCCCACCGCGGCGGCAGGTGGGACAGAGTGGGCGATCGCTGGTCAAAGTTTCCGGCACATCGATTGAACGGAGCCGGGTGCCAAACCCTGCGGTCGGGTGACGCATCAGAAGCGAAAATATTTTCGCCGGAGCCGGGCCGCGGGATGCGAACGAACCGTGGCCGCTGGGGTTATCATAAGAATCATAAGAACCCGATCCGCCGCCCTTGAACGGATGACGTGCTCCGGACATCTCCGGCAACGATCAGGGCAGGCACTCCAGGGAGATGACGATGACCTATCCGACTCTCATTTCGTCAGGCGCCGCCGGGCGGGGTGTGCGCAAGACGTCGCATCAGACATTGACCATGGCACTCCTGGCCGCGGCGCTTGGCGCCGGCGGCTTGCTGCGGCCCGGCCTCGGTACGGCGCAGGCCCAGACCGGACCCGACCCCTATCGCTGGTGTGCCGATTTCGGCGGTCGCGGCGGTGGCGGCACGAGCTGCTATTACACGAGCTTCGCGCAATGCCAGCGCGAACTGCTCGGTCGCGGCGGCATCTGCCGGCCGAATCTGTTCTACACCGGCGCGCGCCGCACGACTGATGGCTACGGCCCGCGGCGTTATCGGGAGCGCAGTCGGTATTGAATGACGGCTGCGACGGGACACGCGCGCCCGGCAGATTTGCAAATTTGAATGAGGAGGCTGTCCCAGAGGCAGCCTCTTTTTTTGTCTGGATCAGCGATGCTGGCTGTTCAGCATGTCACCAGCGTGACATGCGATGTGCTTTTGAAAAATCGCGCTGACGCTTCGCGAACGCCGATCAGAGACGAATGACGACTTCGTCCTGCGCCTTGCACGCCATGCATTGATAGATCCGCGTTTCCTGCAGATCGCTCTCGACAAAACGCCGGTTCAACCAAATGAGCGATTTTTCCACGCCGCACGTCTTGCACGTTGGACGATGCGGATCATCATCCTCCGCGAGCAGCCATTGTCTGTCGTGACGGAATTGCGTGAGCATCCCGCACATTAAGCGATACCCTTCGCAGCCCCCAAACGCCGGTACAACACACGCAGCACTCACAACTCACGCTTGATGCGCATCACTCACGTATGCTGATCAGACGTGGCTATCTCCATTGTTTTGTGGCGGTTTTCCGGGATCGTCGCGGCGGCCGAGCACGCCATAGTCCGCCGATTTCATTCCCGGCGTCGCATCGTGCGACAAGGCATCCAGACCTTTTTTCAGCAGTTCGCGGATCGCCGCCGCGCGCGTCGGCATGCGGCTGGCAAAACGGAAATCGTCAATGGCCGTCAGCTCCTCAGCAGAGAGCATGATCTGCAGCCTTTCACCGCGCTCTCGACCATCTTCCGTCATGTGCGAACCCCGGGCTCCTCTTTGTGAGTAATGAACTCACAATATCGGAGTTGGTTCCGCTGTTGAGGTGCAGGGAGATGCAGATGGCGGAATGGGCTTCTTGTTGGGGTATGCTGTCGGGGGCGGAAAACTGGCCTTTAAAAATCAAATGAGAACATATTGCGAACCGAGAACAAATAGGGTACAGTCTCTTCATCGTCGATTCCGAGCGGCGGCCGACCCAGCGGGGGAGGTGGCCCGGGACCGGCGGGAAGCTGCGGCCCTTGGCTCCCTCAGGGTCGCAAGCGGGGAAATCTCCAGGGGCGGTTTGTCGGGGGTTCGATTCCCGGCCATAAGGAGCGCGACCTATGAGTCAGCCTGCACTGCGTGTCGTCGAAGGATCCTCGTCCATGGATAAGTCCAAGGCGCTTGCCGCCGCGCTCTCTCAGATCGAGCGCAATTTCGGCAAGGGCTCGATCATGAAGCTCGGCAAGAGCGACAAGACCATGGAGATCGAAACGGTCTCCACCGGGTCGCTCGGCCTGGATATCGCGCTCGGCGTCGGCGGCCTGCCGCGCGGACGCATTGTTGAAATCTACGGGCCGGAATCTTCCGGCAAGACCACCCTCGCGCTGCACACCATTGCCGAAGCGCAGAAGAAGGGCGGCATCTGCGCCTTCGTCGACGCGGAGCACGCGCTCGACCCGGTCTATGCGCGCAAGCTCGGCGTCAATGTCGATGATCTCCTGATCTCGCAGCCGGACGCCGGCGAGCAGGCGCTGGAAATCGCCGACACGCTGGTGCGTTCCGGCGCGGTCGACGTGCTGGTGATCGATTCGGTCGCCGCGCTTGTGCCGCGCGCCGAGCTCGACGGCGAGATGGGCGACAGCCAGCCGGGCCTGCAGGCGCGCCTGATGAGCCAGGCGCTGCGCAAGCTCACCGCCTCCATCACCAAATCGCGGACCATGGTGATCTTCATCAACCAGATCCGCATGAAGATCGGCGTGATGTACGGCTCGCCGGAAACGACGACCGGCGGCA
>JBQCFU010000134.1:0-2936 GCA_051958775.1 Pseudolabrys sp. | reverse complement strand
AGGATGGGGCTATCGCCGCATCTGGGTCGCCGAGCATCACAACATGATCGGGATCGCGAGCGCGGCGACTTCGGTGGTGATCGGCCATATCGCCGCCGGCACAAAGACCATCCGCGTCGGCGCGGGCGGCATCATGCTGCCGAACCATGCGCCTTACGTGATCGCCGAGCAGTTCGGCACGCTGGCGCGACTGTTTCCAGGCCGCATCGATCTGGGGCTCGGCCGCGCGCCGGGCACTGATCAGCTCACATTGCGCGCGCTACGGCGGACGCCCGACGCCGCCGACAATTTTCCGCAGGACGTGCTGGAGGTGCAAGCGTTCCTCGCGCCGGCTGGCCCGACCCAGCGCATCCAGGCGGTGCCTGCTGCGGGCACCAACGTGCCGCTGTGGATTCTCGGCTCCAGCCATTTCGGCGCGATGGTCGCCGCCGAACTCGGCCTGCCCTACGCGTTCGCGTCCCACTTCGCACCGGACGAACTGCTGCCGGCGCTGCAGATCTATCGCGCCCGCTTCAAGCCATCCGAACAGCTCGACAAGCCCCATGCCATGGTGGGCGTCAACATCATCGCCGCCGCGAGCGATGCGGAAGCAAAACGCCTCGCCACCACGCAGCAGATGTCGTTCACCAACATGTTCCGCAACGCGCGGGGATTGAGCCAGCCGCCGATCGACGACATCGAGACCTACTGGACGCCGGCCGAGAAGGCGCAGGCGATGCGGATGCTGGCGCGCTCGATCGTCGGCTCACAGCAGACGGTCCGCGCGGGGATCGCCGCGCTGGTGCAGGAAACCGGTGCCGATGAGCTGATCGTGGTGTCGGATATCTACGACCACCCGACGCGGCTCAAGTCGTTCGAGATGATCATGGAGGCGGCGCGTTAGACGAGCGGCGAGACTACCGCTTCCTCCCTCACCCCTGCGCCATCACCATCAGCGACAGCATCGACACCATCAGCATCGAGGTCAGCACCCGGCGCTGGCAAAGCGGCTGCGCCAGCCATCGCGACATCTTCTCGCTCAAGCTGAGGCTGCCGTCGAAGAACGCCGGTTCGTAGCTGCCGACAAAAAGTTTCGGATAGCGTGACCCAAGCCAGCCTGCCATCAAGCCTGTCAGCAGCGACGTGGACACGACGAAGCCCACGATGCCTTGGCTGTCGGTGACGATCGCAGAGCTGTGAAAGAGTTTCAGCAGCAGCGCCGCCCCGACAAAGGTCGGCAGGCCGAACACTATGGCGATAAGTAAAGTGCCGACTAGAAATGTCGCGGTCTTCCCGGCGGCGGGCGTCATCATGGCGAGGCTTCCCTGATCGAGGCGATGGAAGCCGAACCTCGCACGGTGCGATTGCCAGCTCTGTGACCCCGCGCACAGAATCAAAACCGAGCATCAAGCGAGCGAACCTGACGCTCGGCTCGACACCCTCGGTACGCCGGTGCACCGCCATATCCGCGCACCCGGACCGCACGTGCAGGCGGACAGCAAAGATCGACGGGATCAGATCTTGTCGTGATCGGCGGGCGCGTTCGCCGTCCCGTTGTGCTGCTGCATCCTGCGCTCGCGCTCCTGCTCCTTGGCGTGGTGGCGGCCGTAGGCGCAGCCGGCGATGGCGCCGAGCACGCCATGGTGTCCGGCATAGTGACCGGCCACGCCACCGACCACGGCGCCCTTCAAACAGCCTTTCGCATCCGCGGCCGACGACGCCGCGAGCATGAGGCCTGCGACAGCGAACAGTGTGACGATGGTTTTCATAGCGGCAGTCCTGTGTTTGGCCGGTCGCGCCGAGCACGTCGCTCTGCGCCCACGGACAAGCTGCAACGGACGATCCAGTTCCGCATCGGCCGCGTCCAGCCGACATAGGTGGCGCACCGGCCGCGTCAAGGGGCGCCCACGTATCGCCCACGAGCGACAGCCCAACGCTTCCCGATGCATTGCCCCTCTTCCCGCTGCCTGCTAGGGGACGCCATCGCATTTTTCAAACGGGGATCTTCATGGCGGACGCCGATCTCGACGTCATCATCCGGCAGCTCGCAAGGCAGCAGCACAAGAGCCTGACGGCCGCCGTCAAGGCGCGGCGCGACCGCTATGCCAGCCTCGCGGCCAAGGCGAAGGACGCCGCCGGCAAACAGCGCTTCCGTCAGTTGGCAAAGCATGCGTTCGAGGAGGGCACGGCCGCCGCGAAGCGCTTGCAAATGTCCGCCGACAACGCCGCCGACAGCTATGCGCGTGCGATGCGTCGCGCCGCGGAGACGCTTGCAGCGCAACAGGCCGCAACGCCCAGGAAAGCCGCCGGCAAGACGCCCTCCGGGCAGACAGCCGGGAAATCGAAAAAGCCGGCCAGGCGCTGATCCGTTCAGGTTTCGTGCGCCGTCAGTTGCATCGCGGCCTCCGACACCTGCTCCTCATCGGCCAGAAGCAGAAATTCGTTGCGCGCCAGGGCGACGCCGCTCGTCGTGGTGACCGCGCGTTTCGGACAGATGCCGAAGCAGCCAGTCGTGACGACGCGTGCGCGCTTCCCGCCGCGCTCTCTGCTTAGCGCCGTCAATTCCGCCTTCAGCGCGCGCTTGATGGCGCGACCGGCGTCCACGCGCTTCAGACATTTTCTGCAGATCAACACCGGCGGCGGCGTGCGCAGCCGCACGGTTGCAGGCAAGACTCGATTCACCATGAGCCCGATATGGGCATCGGGGCCGTCGGATGTAACGGCGTTGCGTCACGTTTTGTTATCCGTCGCGGTCGCCGGCATTTTTTGCCGCTTGATCCCGGCGCAATTCCATTCAGAATGGAACTGGAAACGGAGTCGGGTTCAACACCGACGGAGGAAACATGGTCGAGAACGTCAATCGACAATGCGTGCTCGATTTCCTGAGGGCTTACTACTCCGGCGACATCGAAGGCACGCTGGCCTGCTGCGATGACGACTTCGACACCATCACCTAC
>JBQCFU010000133.1:0-4419 GCA_051958775.1 Pseudolabrys sp. | reverse complement strand
CGCACCAAAGCCGACCTTGCCAATGATCTCGGCAACCTGGCGCAGCGTTCGTTGTCGATGCTGGCGAAGCAATATGGCGGCACGCTGCCGGCGCCGTCGACCTATAGCGAGGCCGACAAGACGATCCTTGCCGCCGCCGATGCGATGATCGGCAAAGCGCGCGAGGCGATGCAGACCCAGCAGCTACATCAGGTGCTCAACGCTGTCTGGGCCGTGGTCGCCGATGCCAACCGCTATTTCGCCGGCGAGGCGCCGTGGGCGCTGGCCAAGACCGATCCGGCAAAGCAGGCGACCGTGCTGTACACGACGGCCGAAGTGATCCGGCAGGTCGCCATCCTGGCGCAGCCGTTCATTCCGGCGTCGGCGGAGAAACTGCTCGATCTGCTCGGCGTGCCGGCGACCGAACGCGGCTTTGCGTTTCTTGGCGGCCATCATCGGCTCGCGCCCGGCACGGTGCTGCCGCCGCCGCAGCCGGTGTTTCCGCGCTATGTCGAGCCGGAAGCAGAGGCCGAAGCCAAGGCGGCGAAGCCCGATAAAGCTGCCAAGCAGGCTCAAAAGAAAGCCGGAAAGCCCGGATGATGCTGGTCGACAGTCACTGCCATCTCGATTTCCCGGACTTTGCCAGCGAGCTCGATGCCGTCGTTGGCCGGGCCCGGGCTGCCGGGATCGGCCGGATGGTGACGATCTCGACGCGCGTCAAGCAGCAGGACAAGTTGCGCGGTATTGCCGAGCGGTTCGATGACGTTTTCTGCTCGGTCGGCACGCATCCGCATCACGCTGACGAAGAGCTGGGCGTAAGCGCTGACGATCTTGTCGGTTTCACGCGCCATCCCAAGGTCGTCGCCATCGGCGAGGCGGGGCTCGACTACCACTACGACAATGCTCCGCGCGATGCGCAGGAGCGCGGCTTCCGGACCCACATTGCCGCAGCACGGGCAACCGGACTGCCACTCGTCATCCACGCACGTGAAGCTGATGATGACGTGGCGCGCATTCTCGAACAGGAAACGGAGAAGGGCGCCTTCCCGGCCGTGCTGCATTGCTTCACCGGCGGTCGCGATCTCGCCATGCGCGCCGTCGCGCTCGGCCATTATGTCTCGTTCACCGGTATCCTGACGTTCAAGAATTCGCAGGCGTTGCGCGATATCGCCGCTGAACTGCCGGAAGACCGCATCCTGGTTGAAACCGACGCGCCTTATCTCGCGCCGAATCCGCACCGCGGTAAGCGTAACGAGCCGAGCTTCGTCACAGAAACGGCACGGACGCTGGCTGACGTGCGGGGCGTGTCGATGGACGAGATCGCCCGGCAGACCACGGACAACTTCTTTCGGCTGTTTGCCAAGGTTCCCCGCGAACTCGGGAGTGTGACAGGAAATCGAGCGACATGAGCAATGATGGCCGGCTAACCTTCACCATCCTCGGCTGCGGGTTTTCCGGCGGTGTACCGCGGCCGGCGCTGGGTTGGGGCGCGTGCGACCCGAACAACCCGAAGAACCGCCGGCGGCGCTGCTCGTTCCTGGTCGAGCGCAAAGGCCCCGAAGGCATCACCCGGGTGCTGGTCGACACCTCGCCGGACCTGCGCGAGCAACTGATCGACGCCAATGTCGATTGGCTCGACGGTGTGCTCTACACCCATCCGCACGCCGACCACGTCCACGGCATCGACGACCTCCGCGCCCTCGCTTTGGGCCGCCGCCGGCGCGTCGACGTCTATATGGACCAGCCGACCGCGACGGACGTGCTCAAGCGGTTCGACTACTGCTTCGAGACGCCACCTGGTAGCGAATATCCGCCGATCCTGAACCGACACCAGCTCCAGCCTGGCCAGGTTGTCACCATCGACGGGCAGGGTGGCCCGATCCAGGCCCTGCCGGTGCTCCAGGAGCACGGCGACATTCCCTCCCTCGGCTTCCGGTTCAGCAACGTCGCCTATTCCGCCGATATCAGCAGTCTGCCGCCAGACGGTGTGGCGCTGATGCAGGGTCTCGATGTCTGGGTCGTCGACGCATTGCGCTACCTGCCGCACAAGAGCCATTTCTCGCTGGACGATGCGCTGGCCTGGATCGGCCGGCTCAAGCCGCGCCACGCCATCCTGAGCAACCTGCACGCCGATCTCGACTACGAGACGCTGCGCCAGCAGGTGCCAGCCGGCGTCGAGCCGGGTTATGACGGAATGACATTCGAAGGGCCGCTGACGGCTTAATTCAAAACATCAACAAGCTCATTTTCTGAATTCGAAAACTAGATAAAGTATCTGATTTATAATCAATATTTTGAGATCGAAATTGCCATGGAGTAGCGCTGCCGAAATCTGCAGCTCAAATCGGACCCGCTAATATATTCCATAATATGTCTTATGCGAAAATTATATCCGCAAACCGAACGGGATGAATCCGGGGCTTTGCGGACTACTTGTCGCGGACTGATCCGGGATTGACCCCGGTCATGACGGCATCACCGGCTCCGTGGAACGCTTGGTGCTCTGACGCGTTGGGCCGCCACGTGGCTGAGCCTGCCGCACACCAACCATCTCCCGGAGCCGAACGTCATGTCCAGCAAAGTCCAGAAGCTCGAATCCCATAAGCCGGCCGCGAACCTCGATACCCCCACGGATCTGTCCGATGGCGCCGTGCGCGAGATTTCCAAGGCGATCAACCGCATTCTGGCGGACAGCTTTGCCCTGTATCTCAAGACCAAGAATTTCCACTGGCATGTCAGCGGCCCGAATTTCCGCGACTACCACCTGATGCTGGACGAGCACGGCGAAGCCATCTTCGCCACGACCGACCCCCTGGCCGAGCGCGTCCGCAAGATCGGCGGCGTGACGCTCCGTTCGATCTCGGACATCAGCAAGCACCAGAGCATCAAGGACAACAACGAGGCCGAGGTCGACCCACTCGACATGCTCAAGGAGCTGATGAACGACAACAAGGCCGTCGCCAAGGCGATGCGCGAAGCTCACGAGATCTGCGACAAGCATGGCGATATCGCCACGGCGAGCCTTCTGGAGAACTACGTCGACGAAACCGAACGCCGGACCTGGTTCCTTTTCGAAGCAAGCCGGGATGCCGACGCGACCGGCCACTGACAAGACTCCGCTCTGAAATTCAAAGCCCGGCCAATCTGACGGGCTTTTTCTTTTCGCCGATGTCACCCGCTACCCGCCCTGACCCGCTGGTTTTGCTAGCATGCGTGCGGATTCTCCGATTGTTCCGCGCCCCGAAAGCCGTCGCCTCATGACCGACAATTCGCCGCCCGCGACCATGGCCCCATCCCGCGACATCGCCCGGCTGATCGCCATTATGGCGGCGTTGCGCACGCCGGGCTCTGGTTGCCCCTGGGACCTCGAACAGAACTTCCAGTCGATCGCGCCCTACACCATCGAAGAAGCATATGAAGTCGCGGACGCGATCGCGCGCGATGATCTTGCCGACCTGTGCGACGAACTGGGCGATCTGCTGTTGCAGGTCGTGTTCCACGCCCGCATGGCTGAGGAACAAGGCGCGTTCGCATTCGGCGATGTGGTCGAAGCGATCACGGCCAAAATGATCCGCCGCCATCCGCATGTATTCGGAGATGCCAGCGCGCAAAATGCAGGCGCGGTGAAGGGCATGTGGGAACAGATCAAGGCCGAGGAGCGGGCCGCCAAAGCCGCAAGAGCGGCGACAAAATCGCCCGATCATTCCGCACAAAAAACGGGGGGCACCCTCGCCGGCGTTCCCGTCGCCCTGCCCGCACTAACGCGCGCGCTGAAACTCCAGCAGAAAGCCGGGCGCGTCGGCTTCGACTGGAACGATCCACGTGCGGTGCTCGCCAAGATCCGAGAAGAGGCCGACGAGATCGAAGCGGCGCTGGATGCGAAAGACAGTGTGGAGGCCGGCCGTGAGGTCGGCGACTTGCTGTTCGCAGTGGTCAATCTGGCACGCCATCTTGACGCCGATCCGGAAGACGTTCTGCGCGGCACCAATCGCAAGTTCGAACGACGGTTTGCGTCGATCGAGAACGCGCTCGCGAGCCAAGGCCGCACCCCCCGGGACGCCTCGCTCGATGAAATGGAGGCCTTGTGGATCGCGGCGAAATCGGCGGAAAAAACCGGCGACCCGGCGTAACGGGAAGCTACAGCGCGTCGTCGTCCGTCGGCTTCGTCAGACCGAAACGGTTGCGCACACGCTCCGCCTTGGCGGGATCGACGCGCACCGTCACGGCAAACCGGCCATCATCGCGCAGCGCCTTGTCGAGCACTTCGGCATGGCGGTGCAGCCAACTGATACCCTCGCCGTCGGCCGGATCGAGATCGAGCGTAAAGGTCAGCCGGTTGGCGCTGATCCGCGTTTCGACCATATCGATAAGCCGGTCGATGCCCTCTCCCGTCAGCGCCGATACGGGAACGGCACGCTCGCTCTCCGGCTGCCGTTCGAT
>JBQCFU010000132.1:0-5673 GCA_051958775.1 Pseudolabrys sp. | reverse complement strand
GGTGGAGCGCGAACTGATCGCGGCCGATGTAAGCCGGCGCAAACGCGCCGCCGTGGTCGATCAGCACGCCGCGATCTTCATTCTACAGGGCGCGCTGGACCGGCTGGCGCGCGGCGAATTGCCCTGATGACAATCAGACCTGACGACAAGGCCGCCCTTGCGGGCGGCCTTGTGCATTTTTTCTTCAAAGATTCCAGAGCGCGTTAGCGTACGCCGCCGGCGCCCATATTGTCGTAACCGTAATTGCCATACTGGCTGTCGGACCGGCGATAGCGATACGACGGGGCCGTATAGACCGGCGCCGGCTCATAGGCGTATGCGTCGTAGCCGTAATCGTAGGTCGGCTCGGCGTAGCCATACGACGTGTAGCCATACGACGGACCATAATAATAGCCCGGCGCTGACGCATTCGCAGCCGCCGCGCCAACCAGCGCGCCCGCGGCGAAGCCGGCACCCGCAGCCGCCCAACGGCCATTCCGCGCCTCACTCGGGGACGCAGCCGCTACGGCCACGGCACCAACAACCGCAACGGTTGCAGCAATCTTGCCAAATGTCTTCATAAGGGTTGCTCCTCCAGTCGGTCAGGCCTCACTTCGGCCGTCACATACCCGCCGCACGCGCGCTTGCGGGGCGGTTCCCGGGGTCAACCCGCGGCGCAAATGGACGTTCCCGCATTGCAGCGGCGCAGCCATCACAACTCTGTGGGGGATTCGTGTAGTGAATCTTCAGTTCAGCTATTTCGCACGGCCCGGCTGAGTAATTCCGCGCTCGCTCTGTCACTGAGACCGGTCGCGCCGAATAGCAGGCCGCCGGGCTGGGCAAGACGGCTTTCCGCAAACAAGGCCGCCACAGGTGATCCCGTTTTCACCAAGGCAGCGGCGGCCGCCAACACCGCCAGCCGCTCGACGAAATACCGAGCATGCCGCTCCAGCGCGGTATCCTGCGCGGCGCGTAAAAGGTCATCGTAGACGGCATCTGCGCCCGGCAATGCAGCCGTTTCCGTTCGCAGCGCATCCAACATCGCACGTGCCTGCTCGCCATCCCGAAGAGCACGCAGGACATCGAGCGCCATCACGTTACCAGACCCTTCCCAGATCGCATTGACCGGTGCTTCGCGGTAAAGACGCGGCATCGCACTGTCGGCGACATAACCATTGCCACCGAGACACTCCATCGCCTCGTAAACAAAACCGGGCGCGGTCTTGCAGATCCAGTACTTCACCACCGGCGTCATCAATCTCGCATAGACGGCCTCTCCTCCATCGGTCGCCGCGTGGTCGAACGCATGGGCGAGCCGCAACGCCAGCGCCATCGCGGCTTCACTGGTCAGTGCGAGATCGGCCAGAACGGTCATCATCATCGGCTGATCGGCCAGATGCTTCTGAAACACGATGCGATGCCGCGTGTGATGCAATGCGCGCGCCAGTGCCGCGCGCATCAGCCCGGCGGACGAGATCGCACAGTCGAGCCGCGTCAATTGCACCATTTCGATGATGGTGCGGATGCCGCGCCCCTCCTCGCCGACGCGCAACGCATAGGCATCGGCGAACTCGACTTCCGATGAGGCATTCGAGCGATTGCCGAGCTTGTCCTTCAGCTTCTGGAAGATGAGGCCGTTGACCGCGCCCTCCGGCCGGAAGCGCGGCATGAAAAAGCAGGTCAGCCCGGCATCAGCCTGTGCCAGCACCAGGAAAGCATCGCACATCGGCGCCGACATGAACCATTTGTGGCCGGTGATCCGGTAGTGGTCACCGTCGCGGAGAGCCCGCGATGTGTTGGTGCGCACATCCGTGCCGCCCTGGCGCTCGGTCATCCCCATGCCGAGCGTCATGCCCTTCTTTTCCCACCACGGAAGGAAGCGCGGGTCGTAGTGGTGGCTGGTGATCTTCGGCATGATCCGCGTCAGGAGATCAGGCTGCGCGTGTAACGCGGCCACCGCCGCCCGGGTCATCGTGATCGGGCACATGTGTCCATTCTCGACCTGAGCCACCATGTAGAACCGCGCCGCGCGCGCCACCTCCGCCGGCGCGGGAGCGCGCGCTCCGGTTGCGGTCCACGTCGAGGTCTGCAGGCCAGCCGCGATGCTCTCGCCCATGAAGCGATGATAGGTGTCGTCGAACGCCACCACGTCGCGGCGCCCGTCCTCACCGGTGATGAGTTGCGGGGACCGCGCGTTGGCCGTTTCCGCTGCGGCGAACAGTTCCGCTCGTCCCCAATGACGGCCGAAAGCAGCAAAATAGTCCCCAGCCTCCCCGGCTCCGAATGCGCGAACCGCGGCTATCAGCGCGGGATCGCTGTCAAACAGATCGACATCGCCATAAGGCGGCGGCTGATTGTCGAGCCCACCGGACGAGCCCGGCATGATGTCGGACATGATGCTTTCCTTCGTGAAAAGGCCCCGACTAATTTTTGAGACTAACACGTTGTGGACCCCGCACCGCGACAGGGATGATTGCCTTGCCCGCCATCCGGAAGGAGCCTATAGACGTCGCTTTAATGACCAGCGCGCCGAAATCACAGTTCGTCCTCAACCAGAAGCATTTGTTGGGGATCGAAGGCCTTTCCGCCGCGGACATCTCCGGACTTCTCGAACTCGCCGAAGAATTCGTCGAACTCAACCGTCAGGTCGAGAAGAAGCGCACATCGTTGCGCGGTCGCACACAGATCAACCTGTTCTTCGAATCCTCGACCCGGACCCAGTCCTCGTTCGAACTGGCGGGCAAACGGCTTGGCGCCGACGTGATGAACATGTCGGTCGGCTCTTCCGCCATGAAAAAGGGCGAGACGCTGATCGACACGGCGATGACGCTCAACGCCATGCATCCGGATCTGCTGGTGGTGCGCCATCGCGCTTCCGGCGCCGTGGCGCTGCTTGCGAGCAAGCTCGATTGCTCCGTGGTCAATGCAGGAGATGGCGCCCATGAGCATCCTACTCAGGCGCTGCTCGACGCGTTGACCATCCGCCGTAACAAAGGGCGGCTCGAAGGGCTGCTGGTGGCGATCTGCGGGGACATCCTGCATTCGCGAGTCGCGCGCTCGAATATCCTGCTGCTGATGACCATGGGCGCACGGGTCCGTGTCGTGGCGCCCTCGACCCTGCTGCCGCCCGAGGTGGAACGCCTTGGCGTCGAGGTCGCCCGCGACATGCGCGAGGGTCTGGCCGATGCCGACATCGTCATGATGCTTCGCTTGCAGCTCGAGCGCATGAACGGCTCGTTCGTGCCTTCTCTATCCGAATATTTCCACTTCTACGGGCTAGACGAGAAAAAGCTCGCCTACGCCAAGAAAGACGCGCTGGTGATGCACCCCGGACCGATGAACCGCGGCGTCGAGATCGACTCGATCGTTGCCGACGGCGCGCGATCGCTGATCCGCGAGCAGGTCGAGATGGGCGTAGCGGTGCGCATGGCGGTGCTCGAAGCCTTGTCGCGCAATTTGCCCAATGCGTGAGCGCGCCACATGACCCCCGATCGCTCGCCCCTGCTGCTCGCCAACGCACGGATCATCGATCCATCGCGTGATCTCGACACGGTCGGCGATGTGCTGATCGTCGACGGACTGATCCGCGAAGCCAAGCGCGGCATCGGCGCCGCCGGCGTGCCGGAAGGCACCACCGTGATCGACTGCCGCGACAAGGTCGTCGCGCCCGGCCTGATCGATATGCGCGCCTTCGTCGGCGAGCCTGGAGCCGGCCACCGCGAGACGCTGGCGTCCGCGAGCCAGGCCGCGGCAGCCGGCGGCGTCACCACCATCGTCTGCCAGCCCGATACCTCACCGGCGATCGACAATCCCGCGACCGTCGACTTCCTGCTGCGGCGCGCCCGCGACACCGCCATCGTCAATGTGCTGCCCATGGCGGCGCTGACCAAGGGTCTCGCCGGCAAGGAGATGACGGAGATCGGCCTGCTGAAGGCCGCCGGCGCGATCGCTTTCACCGATGGCGACCACAGCGTCGCCAACGCCCAGGTGATGCGTCGCGCGCTCACCTACGCCCGCGATTTCGACGCCCTGATCGTGCATCACACCGAAGACGCCGACCTCGTCGGCGAAGGCGTGATGAACGAAGGCGAATTCGCGGCTCGGCTCGGCCTGCTCGGGATACCGAAGGCGGCCGAAACGATCATGCTCGAGCGCGATCTCCGCCTCGTCGATCTGACACGCGGGCGCTATCACGCGGCCTCTGTCAGCTGCGCGGAATCGCTCGATGTCCTCAAGCGCGCCAAGGATGCCGGCCTCGCCGTGACCGCGGCGGCCTCGATCAACCACGTCACGTTGAACGAGATCGACATCGGCCCCTACCGGACCTTCCTCAAGCTGAAGCCGCCGCTGCGCGGTGAACAGGACCGCACATTGCTGGTCGATGCGGTGAAATCCGGTCTCGTCGACGTCATCATGTCGGACCACAATCCGCAGGACGTGGAAACCAAGCGTCTGCCGTTCGCGGAAGCGGCACCGGGTGCCATCGGCATGGAAACGATGCTGGTCGCGGGCCTGCGCCTCGTCCACAACGGCGAACTGACGCTGCCTGAACTCCTGCGCGCGATGTCGTCGCGGCCGGCGAAACTGCTCGGGCTGCCTGGCGGAACGTTGCGCGCCGGCGCCCCGGCCGACGTGATCGTGATCGATCCCGATACACCGTGGATGATCGACCGCGACCAGTTGCGCTCGAAGTCCAAGAATACGCCGTTCGACGAAGCGCGGATGCAGGGCCGCGTGGTCCGCACCATCGTCGCCGGCCGCACCGTCTATACGCACGCATGACGTATGTCGCCGCCCTCGTTCTCGGTTATCTGCTCGGATCGATCCCGTTCGGATTGATCCTGACGCGGTTCGCCGGCACCCAGGACATCCGCAGCATCGGCTCGGGCAATATCGGCGCGACCAATGTGCTGCGCACCGGACGCAAGGGCCTCGCCGCGGCGACTCTGCTCGGCGACGCGCTCAAGGGCACCGCCGCCGTGCTGATTGCTGGCCGATGGCTCGGCGCCGATACGGCGGTGATTGCCGGGCTCGGTGCGTTTCTCGGCCACGTGTTTCCCATCTGGCTGCGGTTCAAGGGCGGCAAGGGTGTCGCCACCTATATCGGTATCCTGATCGGCCTCGCCTGGCCGGCAGCGCTGGTGTTTGGTGCGGTCTGGCTCGGGGTCGCCGCCGCATTCCGCTACTCATCTCTGGCTGCCCTCGTTGCCAGCGCTGCCACACCCTTCGTGATGGGGTGGCTCGGCGCCCATGACGCGGCAGTGCTGATGGCACTGCTCACCGGGCTGCTCTGGGTCATGCACCGGCAGAACATCGCCCGCCTGCGCGCAGGGACCGAGACCCGGATCGGCGGCCGCTAGCCCCGCCGCGCCACCGCCGGTTGTATCGGCGCGATCCTTGCGCGATGCTCGGCTCCCGGGGGCAATACCGTGAGCAAACGCGGGCGGATCGCGCTGACCGATGAGCAACGGATCGACGGGCTGCGCCTGATCCGCGCCGACCATGTCGGTCCGCGCACGTTCCGGACATTGATCAATCACTACGGCGGAGCGGCTGCCGCGCTCGCGGCGCTGCCGGATCTCGCGCGCCGCGGCGGCGCGGCGCGGCCGGCCCGCGTTCCCTCGCGGGCCGAAGCGGAAGCGGAGTTCAAGGCTGCGCGCGATCATGGGATCGCGCTGGTGGCGCTGGGCGAAG
>JBQCFU010000131.1:0-3398 GCA_051958775.1 Pseudolabrys sp. | reverse complement strand
CGCACTGTCGGAGCCGCGCGACGCGATCGAGGACATCATCGAACCGTATCTGATCCAGAAGGGGTTTGTGCAACGGACGCCGCGCGGGCGGCTGCTGACCGGGCATGCCTACAAGCATCTCGGCCTTGCCGAACCGTCGCGTGACACCGCGCAGTTCGGTTTGTTTGCGGGAGATGACGAATGACGGCGCGCATGATCGAGGTTGTCGCCGCTGTCGTGCGCGATCATGCCGGCCGGATGTTGCTGGTGCGCAAGCGCGGCACGGCGGCGTTCATGCAGCCGGGCGGCAAGCGCGAACCGGGCGAGGGGGATGTCGCTGCATTGATGCGCGAAGTCGATGAGGAACTCGGCTGCCGCGTCGTGCCGCAAACCGTGCGGCATCTCGGTGAATTTGAAGCGCCCGCCGCCAACGAGCCGGGCTATCAGGTTCGTGCCGCGATCTATGCGCTGGAAATCGACGGGACCGTTGTGCCGGCTGCGGAGATCGACGAGAGCCGATGTGTCGATCCGCCTCGACCGCCGGATTTGAATCTGGCGCCGCTGACGCGCAGTCATGTGCTGCCGCTGGTTGCTGCCGGAGATGGCCGATGACATCCGCGCTCGACGGCGAAATCCGCAATGGCCGCCATCACATGACGGTGCGCGTCTATTACGAGGACACGGACTTCACCGGCATCGTCTATCACGCCAACTATCTGCGCTTCATGGAGCGCGGCCGTACCAATTATCTGCGGCTCATTGGAGCAGACCAAAGGGGCCTGTTCGAACAGGCGCAGGAGGAAGCACCGGGCTTCGCCTTCGTCGTGCGGCAGATGAGCATGAGTTTCCGCAAGCCGGCGAAGATGGACGACGTGCTCGAGATCGTCACCGAATGCGCCGAGGTGAAAGGCGCGTCGGTGATAATGGCGCAGCGCGTGATGCGCGGCGAGGAACTCCTGCTCGATGCGCAGGTGCAGGTCGCCTTCATCTCTGGCGGCAAGGCGCGACCGATCCCGAAGCCGCTGCGTATCGCCATGCATGCCGACCACGAGGCGAGCCAGGGCTAGTGAAAGCGGCCAGCGGCATCGACGCGGCGCGCGGTCTCATGTAAAGACCATTCACATGCGATGGTCGAAATCCGGCGGACACAGTGGCGGACGCGACGGCGGTGCCGGTGATGCAGGTCCCGGCGGGCCGCGCGGCTATCACCACGGCAATCTGCGCGAGACGCTGATCCGCGCCGCGCTCGAACTCATCAAGGAAAAAGGTCCGGCCGGTTTCACCTTCGCCGATGCGGCGCGCTGGGCCGGCGTCAGCCCGGCCGCGCCGTACCGGCATTTCCGCGACCGCGATGCGCTGCTCGCCGACGTGGCGCGGCGCGGCTTCGAGCAATTCGAGGCGGCGCTGATGCGTGCCTGGGACGAGGGCAGGCCGAACACGTTCGCAGCGTTCGAGCGGCTCGGCAAAGCCTATCTCGACTTCGCGCGGCGTGAGCCCGCCTATTACTCGGCGATGTTCGAAGCCGGTGTACCGCTCGATGCCGCTCCCGGCTTGAAGGATGCGGGCGATCGCGCCTTCGCAGTGTTGCGTCATGCGGCGGAAAAACTGGTGTTGCAGGCACCGGAGAAAGAGCGCCCGCCGGCGCTGATGGTGGCGCTGCACATCTGGAGCATGACCCACGGCATCGCCTCGCTGTTCGGTCGCGGCGATGCGGCGCGGCGCTCCCTGCCGATGCCGGCCGATGATCTGCTGGAAGCTGGCTTCCTCGTTTATCTCAAGGGCCTCGGCATCACCCCGCCGCGCTGAGCGCTCGCGTCGCATTGCGAGGCGTCACTTGCGGGACGTTCGGGGCGAGACCACCTGCTGTGAGAGGCGGGCTCGGTGCGGTCCGGCCCGGTTCCGGCCGGAGAATCCAGTCAGCCGCAGGCCCGAAAAAAAATTGCCGCAGCCGGACAAATCCAGCCTCCGGGCCCCTTGCGGGCTTGACGGGCCAAACCATCTATGTGAATGTTATTTACATTCACACACGCGAGGATCTCGCCATGCCGATCACCGCCACACTGGATCACTACGGAAAGCCCGCCTGGATCGCCCTGCTGATCCTCAGTTTCATGGTGTGGTGGCCGATCGGTCTGATGACCCTCGCCTTTCTGATCGGGAGCGGTCGCATGGGATGCGGACAAGGTCGCTGGCAGAACAAGATGGAGCGCATGCAGTGGAAAATGGACCGCATGCGCGAGCGCATGGGAGACGGCCTGCGCGGAGCGCCGGGCAACTGGGGCTTCTGGTCCGGTCCGACGAGCGGCAACCACGCCTTTGACGAATACAAGGCGGACACGCTGCGCCGTCTGGAAGAGGAGCAGCGCGAATTCCGGTCGTTCCTCGACCGCATGCGCTTTTCCAAGGACAAGGCCGAGTTTGATCAGTTCAAGTCCGAGCGTCGCAACCGGCAGGCTCCGGATCATTCGCCGGACAACCCGGCGCCGCAGAACTGAACCGCGAAATCATCTGACGCGGAAAGGCCGTCCTCACGGGCGGCCTTTGTGTTTGTGCCGCGCGCGGTTCATCGCGTGATCGGCGTTCAACCACGTCATCGACGGATCACATGGGCGATAGGAAAGCACAATCAGTCATAGGCAGAACGGTTAGTAGGAAGCCCGTCGGCGCGGCCGCTAGAAAAGTCGTGAGCACGTCGCAACAAGCGCTGGGAAGGGCACGCCATGACACAAATACTCGGTCCGCAAAAAC
Source organism: Pseudolabrys sp. (assembly GCA_051958775.1). Classification (GTDB taxonomy): domain Bacteria; phylum Pseudomonadota; class Alphaproteobacteria; order Rhizobiales; family Xanthobacteraceae; genus Pseudolabrys. Next base: position 671 of record JBQCFU010000131.1, on the reverse strand, counting down.
TGGGCCCGCTCACGCCTTTGGTCGGTGAATGGGAAGGCGACATCGGCGTCGATCTCTCCTATCGCAACAAGGACGATGTGACGATCGAGACTGGCTATTTCGAGAAAGCGTGGTTTCGCCCGATCCCCGTGGTCGAAAACGGCAAACAGACCATGGAAGGGCTGAACTACCAGATGGTGGCGTGGCGCCATGGTGAGGAAGCCATGGATCCGTTCCATGACGAGGTCGGCTACCTGCTGTGGGACAAGGCGAACGGGCAGGTGATCCGCTGTTTCGCCGTGCCGCGCGGCCTCGCGATCCTCGCAGGCGGTGACGCCGGTCCTCGCGACAAGGCGCTGACGTTCAAGGCCGAGCCCGGCTCCAAGTCTTACGGGCTGTCGCAGAACAAGCATCTGCTTGAGCGGGCGACGGCGACCGCCTTTGAAAGCACCTTCACTTTCAATGACGACGGGACGCTGAGCTACGTCTCCGATCTGACTTTGAAATTGGCGGCGACCGGCAGCGAGATGCACCACACCGATCGCAACACCCTGCACCGGACCAAGCGCATCCATCCGAGCGCCGAAGCCAACTGAGTTCAAAGCCAACTGATTTGAACGACTCGCTGCCCCTGCTGATCGGCAGGGGCACAGCTTTTTCCGCTGACGTTCGTTTCCCGGCGTGGCCGCGCG
>JBQCFU010000130.1:0-2803 GCA_051958775.1 Pseudolabrys sp. | reverse complement strand
ATCGGCGCCGCGGTCGGCTCGGTGTTCTTCGGCTGGTATGCGGATCGCTATGGCCGCCGCATGGGCGTCATCATCCCGACGCTGATTTTCGGCATCGCGGCTCTGCTGACGATCTTCGCCAATGATTTCAAATCGCTGTTTGCGTTCCGCCTGATCATCGGCATTGGCCTCGGCGGCGCGCTGTCCAACGCCATCGCCATGGTGTCGGAATATGCGCCGCGGCGTGCGCGCGCGACGATGGTCAGCATGATGTATGCAGCGTTCCCGCTCGGCGGCGTGGTCGGCGGGCCGATCGCGGCGCTACTGATCGCGCATTATGGGTGGCATTCCGTGTTCGTCTTCGGCGGCGTTCTGCCCTTGCTGCTGACCATCGGTCTGCTGTTCTGGCTGCGAGAATCGATCCGCTTTCTGGTGCTGAGCGGGGCACCGCCGGCGAAGATCGGCGACATTCTCGGCCGTATCTCCGCGGCGTTCCAGCCGCAGTCAACCGACGTCTATGTGCTGCCGGAGAGCGGCCAGGTATCGAAAAAGCCGGTGCGCGAATTGTTCTCGCGCGAATTCATCCGGCCGACGATCCTGCTGTCGCTGGCGGCGTTCGTCGCGCAACTGGTGATCGTCTATGTCGTCACCTGGATGCCGCTGGTGCTCGCTTCGATTGGCATGCCGGTCACCAGCGCGATCCTCGCATCGGTCGCGTTCTCGGTCGGCGGCATTGTCGGCGCCATCGGGCTCGCGCGCCTCGTCGACAAGGACAAGTCCTATCGCTGGCTGGTGCTGACGTTCTTCCTCGCGGCGGTCTCGACCGGCGGGATCGGCTTTCTGGCGACCAACTGGTACGGCCTGCTGGCGGTCACCTTCGTTACCGGTCTGCTGACTGTCGGCGCGAATATCGTGCTCTCCGCATACTCGGCGACGGTCTATCCGACCGCGATCCGTTCAACCGGCGTGGGCTGGGTGATCGGCTGGGGCCGGGTCGGCGCAATCGCCGGTGCGTTGTTCGGCACCGCACTGGTCGCCGCCGGACTTCGCATCGAGGCGGCCTACATGATCGCGGCCATCCCGGCAGTGATCGGCGGCATCGCCATCGCGCTGGTGCGCGCCAAACATCAATCCGCTGCAGCTTACGCCTAATGGGGGGACTACCATGCACGCTTTGTATCCAAACGACGCATCCTGGATCGATTCCGCCGGGAGACTGCTGATCGTCGCATTTTTCCTGATCGTCGGTTTCAGGAATCTCGCGCCGGCCAGTGTCGAAGACCACGTCAAGCGGCTCACGCATTTCAAGACGCCGCTGCCGCGGCTCGTGTTCTGGATCGGCATCCTGCTCGAAGCGGTCGGCTGCGCGATGATCCTCGCCAACCGGCAGCCGGCGATCGGTGTGCTGTGTTTGATTGTCTTCACTGTGCTCGCGACGCTGCTCCTGCTCCGCTTCTGGGAGATGGAGGATCCGATGAAGAAGATGGGGATGCGTAACGGCTTCTTCGCCAACATCGCGATCGTCGGCGGATTGCTGCTGCTGTTGCAGAACGTGAAGTAGCGATGACCGGCAATACCGCTGCATCACATCGTCTTGCGCCGCTGCCGCCCGGTCATATGCCGGAGGTGGCGGCCGAGATGGAGACTTATGTCAGGACGCTCGGCTTCGTGCCGAACAGCGTCCTGACGATGCAGCGCAAGCCGGACCTGCTCAAAGGCTTCGGGGCAATCCAGAGCGCGATCTGGTCACCCGAGAGCATTGTCGACCGCGGGTTCAAACGGCTCATCGCGCATCTTGCGGCGAAAACCGCGGGCGATGCCTACAGCATGGCGCATACGGCGAGCGGGGCGCTACACTTCGGCATCGAGCCGCAAAAGCTCGCGACGCTCGGCGACTATTGCACCAGCGCGCTGTTCAGCGAGGCCGAGCGTACCGCGCTCGATCTGGCGGCCGCGGCCAGCTCGCAGCCGAATACCGTCACCGACGATCATTTCCGCGCGCTGCACCGACATTGGTCCGAAGCGGCGATCGTCGAGATCGTCGCGGTGATCGCCATGGCGGGATTCCTGACGCGCTGGAACACGACCTTTGTTACGCCGCTCGAGGACGAGCCGAACACGATCGCCGAACGCCATCTCGCGCCGCGCGGTTGGCACGCCGGATCGCATCGGCCATGACACCGACAACACAACAGGGGGCTTCGATGATGCCTGAGGAATTCAGCCGCCGGAATGCATTGACCGCCGCCGCCGCATTCGGCGCGCTCGGCGCAGCCGGTTTGGTGGCGACCGACAGCCGCGCGCAAACGCCGACGCAGGGATTGCCCGCGCGCGGCGAGGTGGTGATCCGCAACGCCTATGTCATGACCATGGACCAAGCCGGCGACATCAGGGACGGCGACGTGCATGTGAAGGACGGCGCCATCGTCGCCGTCGGACAAAAGCTCAATGCGCCCGGCGCGACAGAGATCGATGGTCGCGGTGCGATCGCGTTGCCCGGTCTCGTCGAGACGCATTGGCATATGTGGAACACGCTGCTGCGCTCCATGTCCGGCGACAAGCCGGAGCACGGCTATTTCCGCACCACCGCGATCCTCGGGCAGAAATACGAGCCCGACGACATGTATCACGGTACGCGGCTCGCGGCCGCCGAGGCGGTCAATTCCGGCATCACCCATGTCCATAGCTGGTGCCACAACATCCGCTCGGCGGCGCATGCACAGGCGGATATCCGCGCGCTCGCCGAACTCGGTTTGCGTGCGCGCTTTTCCTACGGGCCGTGGCAGGGCCAGCCGAACGACCAGGTGATGAACCTGCGCGACCT
>JBQCFU010000129.1:0-5080 GCA_051958775.1 Pseudolabrys sp. | reverse complement strand
CCCGATGGGGCGCGGCATCGCCGCCTATCGCGCGTACGATTTTCTCACGGCAGACGAGGCGTTCCGCAAGAGCGACCCGGTCGAGGGGGGGGTCGCGCTCGGAAATGCCGAGGCGCATAACCACTCCTATGAGAAAGCGATCAAGGCCTACGACGATGTGCTCGCGCGACAGCCGAACAACGCCGCCGCCAGGACCAATCTCGCTATCGTGCGCGCCGCGCTAGAAGCGGCCGAAACCAAACGCCGGCAGGAGGAAAAGGACAACCCTGCGCCGCCTGACCTGAAAGCCGACGAGACCAAAGTCGACGAAAAACAGGAGGGCGGAAAACGCATCAAGGTGAAGCCTGACGATATGACCACCGCGGGCGCTGCCGAAGCCTGGATGCGGCAGGTGCAAACCACACCGGCGGACTTTCTCCGGCTGAAATTCGCCATCCAGGCCAGCGCAGCGGCGCGTCCCACTACCGGGAGCCCGCAACAATGAGACGCATCTGCCTCGCATTGATCGTGCTGATCGGTGCTGCACCGGCAGAGGCGCAGCAGAGCACGCTCGAGCCGACGATACGCGTCAGCATCGATCCGGCAAAGACCGTGGTCGGGCAAAGCGTGACGCTGCAAATCGACGTGCTGGCCCCGAACTACATGACCAAGCCGGCGGTCATGCCGGATTTCCAGTTGCGCAACGCGGTGACCCGCGCCGCTTCGACGATCAACATGTCCGAGCAGCGTGATGGCGTGACCTATGCCGGTGTGCGGTACGAATTCCTCATCTATCCGCAGGAGCCGGGCGCCTATGCCATCGCAGACCAGACAATCACAGTCACCTACGCGGCCGACCCTCCGAATGTGCGCGAGGCCGCAGTGCCGGTTCCGCGCATTGCGTTCGAAGCGTTCATTCCAGACCCGGCGCAGACGCTCGATCCATTTGTGTCGGCCACGACAATCACGCTGCGGCAGGAGGTCCAGTCCTCACCGCAGCCGCTGAAGGTCGGCGATGCGGTGACCCGCACCGTGACCATCGAAGCCCAAGGCACGCCGGCCATGCTGCTGCCCCCCACCGGATTCGCGGCGGTCAGCGGCACGACGATCTATCCCGCGCAGCCTGAACTCCATGACAGATCGGATCGGCGCACCGATGTCCTGTCCTCCACGCGGACTGATCAGGCCACCTACATGCTGGAACAGGCCGGCGATGTCACATTGCCCGCCGTCGAATTGCGATGGTGGAACGCCCGTGCGCAGAAGATCGAAAGCGCGCACGCAGATTCCGTTACTCTGCATGTGGTCGAAAACCCCGCCTTGAAAGGGACTGCCTCAAGCCCGGACGAGACCGTGCCGGTCATCCGGCGCGCTATCTTGTTTCTGATCGATCATTGGCGCGTGACGCTGGCTCTCATCGTCGCCCTCGGCGCGCTGGCGCTTCTTGGGCCGCGCATGCTGCGTGACGGCCGCAGCTGGATCGCGAGACGCCACGACGCTTATCGGTTGTCCGAAGCCCGCGCATTCGCCGATCTGCGGGCCACGGCTCGGCACGGCGACGCCGGCGCGACCTATTCCGCCATGCTTCACTGGCTTCTGCGTTTCGAGCCGGCGGCTCCGGCTCACACGATCGGCGCACTCAAGGCTGCCGCCCGCGATCATGCGCTCGACCGCGAGATCGAGCGGATCGAGCACCATCTCTATGCGAGACAGAAAGCCGATGCCGCCTGGTCAGCGAAGGGGCTGCTGAACCAGCTCCGCCGTGCCCGAAGCAAGCTGCAGCAGCAGAGATCGCAACGCAAGACCGTGCTGCCGGCGGAGATCAATCCCAGAACCGCGTATCGGCCGGCATCCCCGCGCCTGCGTCCCGTCGCCCGATGATCGGCACTGCCGTGAGAGGACCACCATGAATCTGACCTCGTTCGTCCGAAAATTCCGCGTGGACAAGCCCGAAACATTCCGGCTCGCCAAATACGATCCTGGCGATACCGGAGGGCTCGATGTCGGCAAAAAGGACGCAACCAAGATGCTGGCCGAAGGCATCGAACGGCTCAGCGACCTGCAGGAACGGCTCTATGCCCAGGACTGCTGGGCGGTACTCCTGATCTTTCAGGCCATGGATTCCGCCGGCAAGGACAGCACGATCAAGCACGTGATGTCCGGCATCAATCCACAAGGCTGCGACGTGCGCTCGTTCAAGACGCCGAGCGCGGAAGAACTCGACCACGACTTCCTCTGGCGCGCACAGCAGCATCTGCCGGAGCGCGGCCGCATCGGCATCTTCAACCGGTCCTACTATGAGGAAGTGCTCGTGACGCGTGTGCACGAGGACCTGCTGAAAAACGAGAAAATTCCGCCCGGGCTGGTCGACAAGGATATCTGGAAGCACCGGTACAAGGACATCCGCGCCTTCGAGCGCTATCTCGCGCGCAACGGCACCCTGATCCTGAAATTCCATCTGCGCCTCTCCAAGAAGGAGCAGCAGCGGCGCTTCCTGGAACGGATCGAGACGCCGTCAAAGAACTGGAAATTCTCGATGGCGGATATCGCCGAGCGGAAATTGTGGGACCGCTACATGACGGCTTATGAGGACATGATCCGCAACACCAGCCGGCCGGAAGCCCCGTGGTTCGTCGTACCGGCGGACAACAAGTGGTTTACCCGGCTCGTTGTTGCCGGGAGCATTGTCGAAGCATTGGACCGGCTCAACCTCCGATTTCCCGTCACCAGTCGCGCAACCCGACGCCGCCTCGACCAGATCAAAACGATCCTGAAATCCGACGACGAATGACCGTCGTGCGGCAGAAAGAAACGCGACTCATTTTCGGCCTATGGCCGCATCCACCCAAACGCTCAATTCGCGGTTCGTTTCGGCGCATGGCCAGAAGCGTCGTCCTGGCTGCTTTTGACCAAGGTCTTCATCACCTTGACCAATGCCTCACCGTTCAGCGGCTTGGTGAAATACGCCATCGCTCCGGCATCCATGCACTGCTTGCGAATTTCCGCCTCGTCGAACGCCGTAATGACGACGGTCGGAATGAGCCGCTTGGCGCGCCGCAGGTAGTGTTGAAGATCCAACCCGGAGAATTCCGGCCTATGCAGATCGACGATCAAGCAGTCCGGCGCGCTCGATTTCATGGAATTGATGAATTCGCGTGCCGACCCATAGGTCGTGGGCTCGAATGATGAGGCCGCAAACAAGCGGCCCAGAGCGGTTCGCACCGACTCCTCGTCATCGATGATCGCGATCTTGAACTGCCGCTCCATGGCGGCACTGTTGATCCAACGAATTGGCAGGTCGAGTTGACCTTAGGGCCAATAGCGCGCTTCCGCCGGCTTGATCCCTGCCCGTGCCGTCAAGCGCACCAGATCAGCCACCGAATGCACGCCAAGCTTGGACATCATTCGCCCGCGGTGAACTTTGATGGTTTTTTCGACCGTTCCGAGGATCGCAGCAATCTGCTTGTTCAACAGCCCGCCGATCACATAGGCGAGGACTTCCTTCTCGCGCGGCGTCAAAGTCGACAATCGTTCATGGATCTCGGCCAAGTCGGCGCGTGCACGGCGAAGATCGTCATCCTGCTGTTCTGCCCGCGCAACTGCCGCGAGCAATTTGCTCCGATCAACCGGCTTCACCTGGAAGTCGACCGCGCCGCCTTTCATGGCCCGGACGCTGCTGGGAATGTCGCCGGTCCCCGTCAGAAAGATCAGAGGGATCGATATACCGCGATCATGCAGCTCATCCTGAAGCTGCAGTCCGTCCATTTCGCCCATTGACAGATCGGCGATGAGACAAGAGGGAATTTGGCAATCGTACGAGGACAAAAATGCTTCCGGGGATTGGAAGCACACCGTCTCGTAACCTGCCGTTCTCAGCAGCCGCGACAATCCCCGCAGAATCAGCTCGTCGTCATCGACTACAAATACCGCAAAACCAGCCCGTCGTGCCATGACGCATCACTCCACACCACAATGCTCACTCCATTTCATAGGAGGGCAGCCTGAAGATCGCGATCGCTCCTTCTCCAAGGTTATTGCGCTGGGTCTGAGTACCACAATGCCACTTGGCAATCGAGGCACAAATTGAGAGGCCGAGTCCCAAACCACGCCGTTTGGTTGTGAAAAACGGCTGGAAGACCTCTTCCTCAGTCGCTGACAAACCGCCTCCGCAATCACTCACCCGGATTTCGCTTTCGGTGCCGTTCATATCCGTTTCAATCGAAATGATACGTCGGGATGGTGACAGTTCTTCCATCGAATCGACGGCGTTCAGCAACAAATTCAAAAGCACCTGCTGCAATTGAACCGCATCACCACGCGCCAGCGCGAGATTGAGATTCAAGTTGCGGCGAACCGTCACCTTCCGGTTGATCAACTCGCTGCGCAGAAGCGTCAGCGTCGATTCGATCAGATGATTCAAATCAACCGCCTCGTAACGAACCTCGCCTTTCTTCAGCAGGGTTCTCAGACGCTGGATCACATCGCCGGCTCGACCGTCCGCCAATATGATATCGTCCAATATGCCCGACAACTCCTTGAGATCGGGCTGGGACCGCGCGAGGATCATCCGCCCCGCTTCGGCGTTCGACAGGATGGCGGTGAGCGGCTGGGTCAGCTCATGGGCCAAACCCGCAGAGAGTTCGCCGAGCATCGAGACGCGCATCAGATGCGCGACTTCCTTCCGTTGTTCGGCGGCCTCCTGCTCCGCACGCTTGCGCGCTGAAATATCGGCGAATGTGCCGCTGAGCTCGCTCGCAGTGCCATCGGAATCGAAGTTCGGCCGCGCGCTCATGCCGAACCAGCGCTCTTTTCCGTCGCTGCCATGCAGACGGAATTCCACATCGATCGCCTTGTGTTCATTGATCGATGCCTTGAGTGACGCGGCGATCGTCTCGACATCCGAGGGATGAACGACAGACAGCAACCGTGGCACCGTCAAAACGGTCCCTGACGGGAAACCCAACATGCGCCGCGCATGGTCCGTCATCCAGATCCCGTCGTCGAGAAAACGATAAATCCATAAGCCGACATCCGCCGATTCAGCGGCGAAGGACATCCGCTCCTCGCGCTGACGGACGATGCGCTCGGAATCGCGCAGCTC
>JBQCFU010000128.1:0-6232 GCA_051958775.1 Pseudolabrys sp. | reverse complement strand
GGTCGTGTCGATCCTCGCCAAATACTACAAGGTCGATCCGAAGCGCATGCGCCCCGCCGGCGTCGGCATGGTGGCGCCGGCCGCGACCAACGACACCGACGACGGCCGGTCCAAGAACCGGCGGGTCGAAGTGGTGAAGCTCAATTGAGCGCGCTGACCCCAGACACGATCGCAACAGGCCGCCCTCGCGCGGCCTGTTGTCATTTCCGGTTGGGCTTGTCCGCCCCGACCGCCGCCTCCAGCGCATCGAGAAATGCCGCCTGCGCCGGATTGATCCGCTCCCGCGCCTGCGCGAGCGAAAACCACGCCGCGCGGTCGACCTCGGGAAACGTCCGGCGACGGCCGCTGCGCGGCGGCCATTCCAGTTCGAACGTGTTGGAGACGATCGCTGCCGCGTCGAGATCGCCTTGCGCGGCAAAGCCGGTCACTGTCTTGCCGCCCGCCTGCCGCACGCTGCCGAGCGGCAGGATCTCCCCCGTGCTGACATCCTCGAGCGATACGCCAAGTTCTTCGGCGAATTCGCGCCGCGCAACCGCCAGCGGCGTTTCATCCGCGCCGAACTCGCCTTTAGGAATCGTCCAGGCGCCGGCGTCACGCTTCGCCCAGAACGGTCCGCCGAGATGCACCAGCAGCACGCGCAACGCGCCGCTCTCGCGCTTCCACAACATCAGCCCGGCGCTCTCTTTGGCCACCGCCCGCCTCTCCGTTCCGCGCCTCATAACAAAAAGGCCGCCCGCAGGCGGCCTTTCCGTTTCGCTTGGTGCGCTTACCAGCGGCGCCCGTGACGGTAGCCCCAACCGCCACCGCGATAGCCGCGATAATAGCGCGGGCCGCCATAGTAGCGCGGACCACCGTAGAAGCCGTAGCCACCGTAGTAGCTCGGGCCCGGACGCCACCAGCAGCGACGCTGCCAGCCACCGTAACGCCAGACGCGACGGCAAACGTAAGCCACGTCCTGCGCCAGTCCGCCGGTTTCCTGAGCGGCCGCAGCCAGACCCGAGGACGGGCCGATCGGCGCCGCCTGCGCGGCCGGCGCCACCAACGCAGCCGCCGCGAGGGCGACAGCCGCGAAAGAACTCACAATGAATGTCCGCATCACGCTCTCCTGTTCGTCCCCCATCAGGACCGAACCTAACACCCGGCAACTTAACGGCTTTCGACGCCGGGATTTAGGCTGCGTTCATATCCCTGCTCGTCCCCCCGTGGCGTCCCGCCCCGGACGCTCCGGGCCTCCAATCGATGGTATCAACGCCGCGACAACGCCAAAGTTCCATTGTCATCCCCGGAATCACCGGCATTCGGCCGGCAACGCCCGGTCCGCCGCGGTCCGAAGCTGCGGCGGCCCGCCGCAGACCACCCGCCACGTATATATCTGCGCGCACAACCCCACGCTTGCCAGCACCGTGATCGAGATGCCGGCAATGAACAACAAACGTTCGATGGGTGTCATGGCGCCTCCTCCGACTTGTCTTTGGATCGCAGATCGGAGCAGGCATCAGACACACCAACTCGCGGGCGGCGAACCTCGCCGCGCAAGGTTAGCGAGGTCTGAAAGCGATCGGAGAAACCCGGCCTTATCCACACCACAGCCTGCAAACGACACATCTCGCATGGCATGGTGTCCTTCGGGTCACGCCGCAATTTCACCCCTTGGAATTTCACCCGTCCTGCACGCGCGGATTTGTGATCGGCACGATGCGGACAGTGGGGATAAAATTGCGCCGGCAACCTGCCGAGTCACAGGCCAAACACACGCCAAATCACACGCGGAGTCACACCCCATGCATCCGAACCGCCGCGCTGTGTTGTCGTCTCTGTCCTGCATCGCAGGCGCACTCGTTTGGCCGGCGGGCAATGCATTGGGGCAAGTCACTTTGGGTCAGTCCAGCCGCATGACAGCTTACGCATTTTCGTTCGACGGACTCGACGGTCAGCCGATCTCGCTTGCCGATCACGCCGGCAAGCCAATCCTCATTGTCAACACAGCCTCACAATGCGGCTACACGCCTCAATATGCCGGCCTGCAGGATCTGTGGACGCGCTATCGCGATCGCGGCCTGTTCATGGTCGCGGTGCCGTCCAATGATTTCGGCGGTCAGGAGCCGGGTGGCGCCACCGACATCGAGCAGACGGTGCACGGCCAGTATCATGTCGGCTTCCCCGTCGCCGCCAAGGTCGCCGTGCGCGGCGCGGATCAGCACCCCTTTTACAAATGGGCCGCCGCCGAACGCCCGCTCGAAGTGCCGCGCTGGAATTTCCATAAATATCTGATCGGCCGCGATGGCCACATCGCGGCGAGTTTTCCGTCAGCCGTCGAGCCGATGGACGGCAAGGTCCTTGCCGCACTCGGGCGCCAGCTCGAATCCGCGCCGACCTGATCCGGTGAAACCAATCAGCGCTCCACGCGTTAGGTGCGGGTCTGCTGACTGGGGGATCAAAGATGAACCGTAATGTCCTGTACGCCGTGATCGGCGGCCTGATCGTCGCTGTCGCCGTGCTCGGTTATGCCTGGAATCAGGAGAAGCAGAAGAAATCCGGCATCGACATCAGCGTCGGCAGCCGCGGGATTTCGGTCGAGACCAAGTAAGCGACAGCAACCGCTCTGCCCGTGTTTACGCAAAGGCGAATTGACGAATCGCCGGACCAGTGTCTCGATAACATCATCCGTTTCAGGCTCACGCGGGCCAGCGGTCTAGGGTGCGCTGACCCGTCCCTCTGTTCCTCCCGCGTGGCGTATCAACTCGGGCGGCCCAATCGGCCGCCCGTTTTCAATTCGGAAGCGTCAGCCGCGATCGACGGCGTAGCGGCCCGGCCCGATCACCGCAAGCATCAGCAGCCCGCCCATGATCGCCAGGTTTTTCAACGCCTGTGTCTGATTCATCGCCCGCGCCGCGCCTTCCATGCTCCAGAATGCATGCGAGAGCACGATCGTGCCTGCGGTAAACAACAGCAGCAGCACCGCCGCCCAGCGGGCCTTGATGCCGATCAGCACCAGCAGACCGCCGACGAGTTCAACCGTCGCGACGGCATAGGCGAACAAAGTCGGCTGCGGAAAGCCTTTGCCCGCCAGCATACCGGCGGTGCCGGCAATGCTCGTGAACTTGCCGATGCCGGCGACGATGAACAGCGCCGCCAGACCCACGCGCGCCAAAAGAAACCAGAAGCTCGTCATACGAACATTCCTGTCGGGATGGATTCGAAGACGCGCAGTAGTGAGCAAGAATCGCCAGCTGTCCAGCAGGCGTGGCGTCACATTGCCGCGATGCGCGCACGGGCCGACAGATAACGCGGCGCGGCCGGTCTTTCGACCACAGCCGGTTCGATCGCCTCGATCAGCTTGATGAACGCGGAACCCGGCAGCGGCGGCGCGAACACATAGCCTTGCGCGCTGCGGATGCCGAGTTCACGCAAATGCGCCACCTGCTCGAAGTTCTCGACGCCCTCGGCGATGATGTCCATGCGCATATTGTGCGCGAGATCGACCAGCGTCTCGACAATGGTTGACGACTTGCGGTCGGTGCCGATCGCATCGACGAACATCTTGTCGATCTTGATGATGTCGACGCCGAGCTTGAGCATATACGACAGGCCGCTATGACCGGTGCCGACATCATCGAGCGCGATGCGAACGCCAATGCCCTGCAGCGCGGCGATCACCTGCCGCGCCTGCGTGAGGTCGGCGATCTGCTCGCGCTCGGTCAATTCGAGCACGACCTGCGACAGCGCGATCGGCGAATTGCTGAACACCTTGCGCACGTCGCGCACGGTGTTGCGATTGGAGAACGAGGCGGCGGAAACGTTAAATCCGATCTTGAGGCCTGGCCGCGCGCCGGTCGCCGGACCCGCCACGGCGCAGACGCGGCGCATCAGATGCTGGGTCAGATCGACGATCAGCCCGCTCGATTCTGCCAGCGGAATGAAGGCGCCCGGCAGCACCAGCGAACCGTCCGGCTTTTTCCAGCGCGCCAGCACCTCAGCGCCGACGATCCGACCCGAGCGGATATCAACCACCGGCTGATAATATGGAACGAATTCGCCGTCGCGGATCGCCTGCTCCAATTCCGCCACCGGGTTGACCGGCTGCCGCCGCGGCAACAACGCAGCGAACGCCATGATCAGCACGGCGATCGCGCCGGGCACGAACAGGCTGATCTTGCTGAGATCGCGATAAGTCGAGCTGTCGCGGGTGCGCGGCAGCGCCACCGAGGCGGTGAATCCATAACGATCGGAACTGGCGCTGCCGAACGCCGCGCCGTTCTCCCAGATACGCGCATCGATGCCGTGCGATTGTACCAGCAACGCGCCGTTGCGGGTGATGATGCGCACCGCCGGCCGGGTGGCGGCATCCTCGTTGGCGATCATCGGGACGAACAGATCTGACGGGATGAACGCCGCGAGTTCAGCCTGATCGCCGTCGGCCAGCAGCCGAATCCGGTGATAGAGGTCGGTCGAGCCCGTCGTCAGCCGAACCGTCTCGAGCACGGCGGACACGGGCCAGGTAATCGGCTCCGACAGCAGGACGGTCGAAACCGACGAACCGAGCTGCGAACACTGCTCTTTCCCGTCTTGGCCGACAACCGCGATATCCTTGACCGGCGTTGCCGTGAGCAACACTGCGCGGATCATAACGACGTCGTCCGGCGCGCAGGAATCGACACCAAGCGTCCGCAACGTCACCAGCGCACCGACCGCACGGGTGAGCCGCGTTTCGGCCAGATCGACGGCGCGCTTGGCAAGCTGCGTCGAATCTTCCTGGGTCTGGCGCTGGACGAGTTCGCTCAGCCAATAGTCAAAGCCGATCAGCGGCACTGCCGCCAGGATGACGCCAGCCGTAATCGCGATCAGCCGTTTATGCAGCCAAATGCGGCCAAACGGATTCCACTGCCCGACAAAACCCAAAACGCGCTACCCCACACTCCCGCGAGCGAGAGTGCCGGTACCCCGTTAAGTTGCACTTAAGCCTACCGGCCGCCGCGCACCCGATGGTTAATGCATGGTAAATGCTCGTGGCTGTCTCGCCTATCGGGCGCGCGCCAAAGCATCGGCGATGAAACGCGGCAGGGCGAACGCCGCAACGTGAACCTCGGGCGTCCAATAACGCGTCGCGAAATTCCCGGCCGCGCGGTAGCGCCTGGCGATGGTCGCAACATCGTGCCGCCGCTTGGCCGGATCCGTGCTGGCCCAGCCCATCGCCATCTGGCCGCCGATATAGGTCGGGATCGCCGCGACATAACAACCGGCATCGGCAAACAGTTTACGGAAGTGTCCGACCGAGGCGCGCAGCTCCGCCGCCTGCAGGAACGGCACGCCGTTCTGCGTCACCAGAATGCCGCCGGGCGCGAGGCAGCGCTTGCAGGCGGCGTAGAATTTCTTGCTGAACAGCACTTTCCCCGGTCCTTGCGGATCCGTGGAGTCGACGATGATCACGTCGAAGCGTCGCGCAGTCTTCGCGACGAACACCATGCCGTCGTCGATGACCAGTTCGAACCGCTTGTCGCGAAACACCGGCCGGGTGAATTCGGGAAAATGACGCTTGGAAAACTCGACCACCGAGGCGTCGATCTCGACCTGAGTCAGACGCCGCACCGATTTGTGCTTGAGCACCTCTTCGGCAATGCCGCAGTCGCCACCACCGACGATCAGCACGGCACGCGCCTTGCCGTGTGCGAACAGCGGCACATGCGTCATCATCTCGTGATAGACGAACTCGTCGCGCGCTGTGACCTGAGTGGCGCCGTCGAGCATCAGCATCTTGCCGAAGAACTTGTTTTCGAACAGGACAAGATCCTGATGTGCCGTCTTTTCTTCAAACAGAATGCGGTCGGCGCGATAAGCCATGCGGAAGCCTTCCGCGTCGTAAAGCGTTTCGGAAATCCACCGCGGCTTCGACTTCGGATTGTTCTTTCGCTTGGCCATTGTGGGCATTCCCCGAACCTTGTGCGGACCGTCCGCGGGATTGTTCTGCGGCGATTGCCGCGGCTCATCAAAACGCAGAGGGCCGGGCGAACACCCGGCCATCGCCCATCAGATCAGATATCCTCGATCAGGTCCCGCGACCGCGCAGCAGTTCGCTCACGGCGATCTGCTTCGGCTTGAACGCTTCGCGCAGCACGGGCACGCAAGCGTCTGGCGCCGCCTCGCCGCACATGAACACGTCGAGCGCGGCATAGCCGACTTCCGGCCACGAGTGGATGGAGATGTGGCTTTCCGCCAGCACCGCCACGCCGGAAAC
>JBQCFU010000127.1:0-6910 GCA_051958775.1 Pseudolabrys sp. | reverse complement strand
CAACCATGCCCAATGACGTGAAAACCATTCTGTCGCTGGTGGTGATGCTGGTGGCGTTCGTGCTCGCTTACTGGAGCGGCTCGCCGATCCGTCCGGACTTCGCCTATATCGTCATCGGTACCGCGGTCTTCATGGTGGTCGCCCTGTGGATGTTCCCGGAAGCCGGCGTGAAGAAGGGCGACATCAAGCGGCAATAGCGTCTGTCGCCGTCAGTGTGACGGCTGCGAAAAAATATAACGGCGCATCGGCTGAAACCGCTGCGCCGTTTTTGTTGTGCCGTGATCGGCGCGGCTATTGGACCTTGATGCCGGCGTCCTTGATGATCGGCCACCACTTGTCGATCTCCGCCTTCTGGAACTTGGCGAGATAATCCGGTGCCTGTTCAGTGACGGGTACGATAGTTTGATTGACCTTTTCAAACCGCTCGCGGGTTGCGGGATCGGCAAGCGCCGTCTTCAAGGCGCTGTTGAGTTTGGCGATGATATCCTTCGGCGTACCCTTCGGTGCCCACAGGCCATACCAGATCGATGCATAGAAGCCCGGCATGCCGGCTTCATCCACGGTCGGCACGTCGGGCATGGAGGGCAGACGCTGCTTGTCCATCATGGCGAGCGCGCGAATGCTGCCGCCATTGACGTGGCCGATGGAATTCGACGGCACGTCGATCATCATGTCGACTTCGCCGGCGACGAGTCCCTGCATCGCCGGCGCAAGGCCGCGATACGGCACGTACTGGAATTTGGTGCCGGTCTGCTTCTGGAACGACGCAGCGGCCACATGGCCCGAACTGCCGACGCCGGATGTTCCCATCGACGCCTTGTCCGGATTGGCCTTCAGCCACGCGATGAATTCCTTCAGGTCCTTCGCCGGAAAGTCCTTGCGGACCACGATCAGTTCCGGCGTCGCCGACATCAAGCCGATCGGTTCGAAGTCATTATAAATGTCGAAGGTCAGCGGATACATCGCGCCGTTGACCACGTGGGTGCCCCAGTTGCCGATGCTGAGCGTGTACCCGTCGGGAGCAGACTTCGCGACGCGGCCGACGGCGATGGTCCCGGCGGCGCCACCGATATTCTCGACGATGATCGTCTGGCCTAGATCCTTGCGCATCGCCTCGGCCAGGATGCGCGCCAGCGTGTCGACCGGGCCGCCGGCAGCGAACGGAACGACCATGGTGATGGGACGGGCCGGATAGGTTTGGGCGACAGCCGGCGCGGTGAGTGCACCCAGCAGCGTCAGTCCGATTGCCGATATCATCTTCCGCATGTGGCTTCCTCCCTCAGTTTATTGTTCGGCTTGCTGTCTCCGGATCGCTCATGCCGCCGCAGCGCGGTCGGCGACGACCGGATTGCGCAGGATGCCGATGTTCTCGATCTCGCACTCGACGATATCGCCGGGATTGAGGAATTTGCCGGTGCCGACGCCGCCGCCGGCGCACGTGCCGGTGAGCACCACGTCGCCGGGATAGAGTGTCATGCCGCGCGAGATATCGGCGATGAGCTGCGGCACCTTGAAGATCATATGCTCGGTGTTGGACTGCTGCCGGACATCGCCATTGACGCGACAAGCGATGTTGAGCGGGTAGGGCATCGGCATTTCGTCGCTCAACACCACCACCGGACCCATGGGATTGGCAAAGTCGAGCCCCTTGCCCTGCGTCCAGTTCTGTCCGTAGCGCGGCGTCAGCGACGTGAAGCCCGCATTGGTCTGCAGGTCGCGATAACTCACGTCGTTGGCGATCGTATAGCCGGCGACATGGGCGTAGACGTCGTCTTCCGCGACATTGGACGTTTGCCGTCCAATGATCACCGCCAGTTCCACTTCGTGATCGAGCTTGGTCGAGATCGTGTGCGCGATGATCGGGTCGCCTGGATTGGCGACTGAAGAGCCGGGCTTGTAGAAGAAGAACGGCTTTTCCGGCGCCTTCAGATTGGCTTCGGCGCCGTGCTCGAAATAGTTCACCACATGGGCGAGGATCTTCGCACCCGCTTCGTAGGGCGCCAGCAGGCGAAGCTCTGACGTCGGCTTCGTCCACGCGGCGGCATTGAACGCGAGGTCCTGCGTCAGCTCCCGCAGATTGCGGTCGGCGGCGACGAAGGCGCGGAGGTCCCGGTAGAACGGCACCAGCCAGTCGAGGCCGCGCGCCTGCGCGGCGGCGAGCAGGTCGACAGTATCGGCACCCTGCACAAGTCCGATGCGCGGGCCATCCGCGCCGAGAAAGCGAACAATACGCATCTTGATCTCGCGAGTTGAAAATCAGAAGATTTCGTTGGCGGAAGCCGCGTCAGCGGAAAGTCTTGTTAGCGGAAGGTTTTGCGCACATGCGCAGCGATCTCGCCTCGCGTGCCGATCCACACATCGGCGTTGCGGGCGATGTCGGCGCAGGCGTCGAACACCCAGGCGCCGGACATGCGGCCGAACGCATGGGTGTGGGCCGTGACGTCGATGCTGATCGGGCCGGTCTCGCGCTTGAGCGCGAAGTCCAGATTTTCCTTGAAGATATCGAGGAATACGCCCGGTGCGTTGCCGTAACGCACATAGAGCGGCATGTCGTTGACTTCCATGGTCAGCGGAATGGCGACGATGCTGTTTTTCTCGAAGTGCTGGATGTAGGGCAGGTCGCTGTCATAGGCGTCGCCCTGCCACTGGTATCCGGCGTCGGCGACCATCTGCGCGGTCCTGCGGCTCGGCGTGCCGCGCGGACTGATCCAGCCGGCGATCTTCTGCCCCGCTGCCTTGCTGACGAGCGCGGTGGTCTTGTCGATGTTGGCGCGCTCCTGATCCTCCGGCAGCATCGTCGGGATCACGTCCATGGCGTAGGAGTGCGAGAGCGGTTCGTGGCCAGCGGCGGCGAGCGCCTTCACCGTGTCGGGAAAACGCTCGGCGATGACGCCGTTGACCATCACGCTGGCCTTGATCTTGTGGGCGTCGAGGATGCCGGTCAGCCGCTGGATGCCGCGGTTGGGACCATAGGCCGCCCATGACATGGCGTTGGTATCGACGTTTCCGGCCGGCAACGGATTGCCCATGGGGCCGATGCCCGGGGTCTTGCCGTCCGACCAGCCCTCATAGGCGATGTTGAAAATGACGGCGACGCGCTTTCCATTTGGCCAGAGGACGTCCTTCGGTGCGGTCTGAACCTTGGCGCCGGTGACGATATCGCGGGTGTCGGCCATCGTTTTCTCCCATGCCGTTTCTGCGTTTTGCGGCAGTAAAGATCGAACATCTGTCACCCGTCAACAAAATTTATAACATTTTTGATTCTGGGGACTATAATGCGATATCCGGACGCAGGGGTTGCGAACTGGCGACCGATGGGATTCTGAAAGCCTACGGCACCAAGAGCGCCCGAAAACAGCAGCAGTCAGACAGCCATGACGGGAAGCGTGACCATCGCCAGTGCGGCCTATCAGCAGGTGCGGGCCGACATCATCGCCGGGCGGTTGACGCCGGGCGCAAAGCTGCGCATTCGCGATGTGTGCCAGCGCTACGAGGTCAGCATCACGCCGATGCGCGAGGCGCTGAACCGGCTCGCGTCCGAGCAACTGGTCGTGCTCAACGACCAGCGCGGCTTTGCGGTGAGCGGCATCAGCCGCGCGCAGCTCGAGGAACTGACCAATACCCGCGTCTGGCTCAACGAAGTCGCGCTGCGTCGCTCCATCGAAGCCGGCGACGTCGCCTGGGAAGAGCATGTGCTGCTGAGCTATCACCGGCTGGCGCGCGTCCCGCGTTATGCCGGCGTCGACGACAGCGAGCTCAATCCGGACTGGGACCCGCCGCATCGCGCGTTCCATAGCGCGCTCAACGCCGCGTGTCCGTCGCACTGGATCTGCGGCTATTGCGATCAGCTGTTCGACCAGTCCTCACGCTATCGCAATCTCTCCCGTGCCATCATCATGAAGCAGCGCGGTGATCTCGACGAGCACCGGCCGATCATGGAAGCGGTGATCGCGCGCGATGCGGATCGTGCGGTCGATCTGATGACGCAGCATGTGACCGAGACCACGCGGATCCTGCTGGATCGCTGGAGCGATATCGCCGGCGCGTAGCCTGCGCGTTGGAATTTCTGGTTGATTGTGATTCTGCGGCGAGTGACGAGTGTGTCCACTCGACTGACGTGATCAGCTTTTATATCCGCTGTTTGCGTTCAAACAGCGCCGTTCTCAAGGCCGCGCTGTCTCACTCAGCGCTTCATATTGTTTGACGAGAAAGTCGAGCAGCGACCGCACCGAAGGCAGAAGCCCGCGGCGCGACGGGAATGCGGCGTGAATAATGCCGGCCCGTGGCGCCCAGCCCGGCAGGACATCGATCAGCCGTCCGGCGTCGAGATCATCCTGCACGATAAAGGATGGAAACTGACAGACACCGATACCGCGCAGCGCCGCCAGCCGCAGCGCGGCGAGGTCTTCAGTGACGAAGCGCGGTTTATGACGGATCGTGGCGACCGCATCGTTTGGTCCCGTGAGGCGCCATTCGTGCGCGTCCTGAGTCATTTCCCAGCCGAGGCTGGGAAAAGCCGACAGGTCTGCGGGCACGAGTGCACGTGACGGATGCTTGAAGAGCGAAGGGCTGGCCACGAGCCGCTGCGTACTTTCGGCAAGCTTGCGAATGACGAGGTCACTGTCATCCAGCGGCGGAAACCGGACGCGAATGGCGAGATCGAATCCCTCGCGGATCACATCGACCCGGCGGTTCGTGCTTTCGAGCATGACCTCGACCTTGGGGCACTCCGCCATGTAGCGCGCGATCATTTCTCCGACCTGGAAGTAGATCACCGACGACGGACAACTCACGCGCACCACGCCCTGCGGCTCGGATCGCATCTGATCGATCGCATCTTGTGCCGCTTCAGCTTCCACGGTCATGGCGAGACAGTGGCGATAATAGTCGCGGCCGATTTCAGTGATCGCGAAACGGCGCGTCGAACGTTGAATGAGCCGGACGCCGAGCCGCTCTTCCAGCAGGCCGATCCGCCGGCTCAGGCGCGAGCGCGGCATGCCCAGCTTCCGCGCCGCGGCGGCGAAACCGTTTTGCTCGACGACGTCGACGAAGAACCGAAGATCGTTCAGATCCTGCATCGTTATTGTCCTATATTTAGGACATTAAGGCACAAAAAAGCCAACTAGTCGATATTTGTCCGATCCTTATGTTGGTCCCGACCGAGCGCCACTGAGGGCGAACGGGAAGGAGAAACATCATGCGCAAGGTTCTTGGAGTTTACGGCAGCCCGCGACCGCATTGGGTGGGTGACGGGTTTCCGGTCCGCTCGCTGTTCTCGCACGCCAGCCACGGCGAGCATGTCAGTCCGTTTCTGCTGCTCGACTATGCGGGGCCGGCGGACTTCGAGCCGGCAGCCCGGCCGCGTGGCGTCGGCGTTCATCCGCATCGCGGCTTCGAGACGGTGACCATCGTCTACAAAGGCGAAGTCGAGCATCGGGATTCTACCGGCAAGGGCGGCGTGATCGGCCCGGGCGACGTGCAGTGGATGACCGCGGCCGGCGGCATCCTGCACGAGGAATTCCACTCGAATGCATTCACCCGCAAGGGCGGAACGCTGCAGATGGTGCAGCTCTGGGTCAATCTTCCGGCTGCGAACAAGAATGCGCCCGCGGGTTATCAGACACTGCTCGATCGCGACATTCCGTCGGTCGCTCTGCCGGATGATGCGGGCACGCTGCGGGTGATCGCCGGTGGTTACGGCGAACATCGCGGTCCGGCGCATACGTTCACGCCGATCGATGTCTGGGATCTCAAGCTGCGGCAAGGCAAATCAACGTCCCTCGCTTTGCCGGAGGGACATACGGTCGCGGTGATCGTCCTGAACGGCAGCGTGCGGATCAATGGCGATACGGTTGTTCGCGAGGCGGAGTTCGCTTTGCTCGATCGCAGCGGCGGCGACGTCACGCTCGACGCGACAAGCGATGCGACGCTGCTCGTTCTGAGCGGCCAGCCGATCGATGAGCCTGTCGTCATGCATGGCCCGTTCGTCATGAACACCGTGGACGAGATCCAGCAGGCGATCGTCGATTTTCAGAGCGGCCGCTTCGGCTCGATTGCCGCCTGACCTCTTTCCGCCGGCTTCCGATTGAGGAGCCGGCAGATCTCTCAGACCGGCGCGATCCGCCGGCCGTCCGTCTCCATCATCTCTCACCAGAACTGCAAAGGAGAACTGCCATGAGCGTTCCGGCCAACATTGCAAACTTCAACGGCGCCAGGCCGATCATCGATCCGAACGACGCCGTAATGCTGCTGATCGACCATCAGAGCGGCCTGTTCCAGACCGTCGGCGATATGCCGATGCCGGCCTTGCGCAATCACGCTGCGGCGCTCGCCAAGATGGCGTCGCTCGCCAAATTCCGGTGATCACCACCGCTTCGGTACCGCAGGGGCCGAATGGTCCGCTGATCCCGGAAATTCATCAGAACGCGCCGCATGCAAAATATGTTGCGCGCAAGGGCGAGATCAACGCATGGGACAATCCGGATTTCGTCGCCGCGGTGAAGGCGACCGGTCGCAAGACGCTGATCATCGCCGGGACGATCACCAGCGTGTGCATGGCGTTCCCGTCCATCGCGGCGGTGCATGACGGATACAAGGTCTTCGCAGTAGTCGATGCGTCGGGCACCTATTCCAAGATGGCGCAGGAGATTACTTTGGCCCGTATCACCCAGGCCGGCGTCATTCCGATGGACACAGCAGCCGTCGCATCCGAATTGCAGCGCACCTGGAACCGCGATGACGCTCAGGAATGGGCGCAGGTCTACACCAAGATCTTCCCGGCCTATCAACTGCTAATCGAGAGTCATCTCAAGGCGCAGCAGGTCGAGAAGGACCAGGAGCCGCTGGACTCACAGCGCAAATAAGCAAGACCGGATGCGGCCATGGCGACATCGCCATGGCCGCATCAACA
>JBQCFU010000126.1:0-5028 GCA_051958775.1 Pseudolabrys sp. | reverse complement strand
GCGCCGGCGGCTCGAAGGGGTCAACACAACAGGTCGGAACATGGGCCGCGAGGGTAGCGGGCCGGGCGCCGGGGTGTTGCAACACGATGTTTGCCAGGGGCCGCCGCAGCCAGTTGGGCACGACCGGCGAGCGCAAGGCAGTGGATACGCCGGTGGCCCTTCGGCGGGGGCCTGCGATACACTGGGCACTTGCCAGGAGAGAGCTTCCGCGTGAAGCCGCCGAAGGCGCAGGGGTTCGCCCCGAACGCTCAGGCAAAAGGACTGGCAAATGCGCCGCTACCAGCGCGGCGTACCTCACTGGAGAGAGACGGGTTGCGAGCTCGTCCACCGAAGGGGCAAGCGGGCCGCCGGCCATACCGGCGCCGCCAATCTCTCAGGTAAAGCGGACAGCGAGGGCATCCCTCACCTTCACCGGTGCAGCAACGATGGCCCTCGGAGACTCGAATGTCCGCACAACCTGAACAAGTCCTGCTGAAGACCCCGCTGTACGACCTGCACCTGGAACTGGGCGCCAAGATGGTGCCCTTTGCCGGCTACGACATGCCGGTGAACTACCCGGGCGGCATCATCGCCGAGCACAAGCACACGCGCGAAGCGGCCTCGCTGTTCGACGTGTCGCACATGGGCCAGCTGCGCCTGGTGGGCGACGGCGCGGCCGCGGCACTCGAAACGCTGGTGCCGATGGACGTGATCGACCTCGCGGTGGGCAAGCAGCGCTACGCGCTGTTCACCAATTCGTCGGGCGGCATCCTCGACGACCTGATGATCAGCCATCGCGGCGATCACATGCTGCTGGTGGTGAATGCCGGCTGCAAGGATAACGACACCGCACTACTCACCGCCGCGCTGTCCGATGTCGCGACCGTCACGCTGCGCGACGATCTCGCGCTGATCGCGCTGCAAGGCCCGAAAGCGGCAGCGGTGCTGACCGCGCTGGGCAGCGACGCCGATGCGATGAAATTCATGGATATCCGTGCGCTAAAGATTGCCGGCATCGACTGCGTCGCCGCGCGCTCGGGCTATACCGGCGAGGATGGCTTCGAGATCAGCGTTCCGGCCGGCAAAGTCGAGAGCTTCGTCCGCAAACTCCTCGAAAATTCCGACGTCATGCTCGCCGGCCTCGGCGCGCGCGACAGCCTGCGGCTGGAAGCCGGGCTCTGCCTCTACGGCTCCGACATCGATGAAGAGACGACGCCGGTCGAGGCCGCACTGACCTGGGCGATCCAGAAGGTGCGGCGCACCGGCGGCGCCCGCGCCGGCGGTTATCCCGGTGCCGACATCATTCAAAAGCAGCTCGACAACGGCGCTCCGCGCGTGCGCGTCGGCCTCAAGGCCGCTGCACGCAATCCGGTGCGCGGCGGCGCCGTGCTCTACAGCAGCGCGGAGTCGCAAGTCGTGATCGGCACAGTCACCTCCGGCGGCTTCGGCCCGACTGCCGATTGGCCGGTGGCCATGGGCTATGTCGACCGCGCCGCGGCCGCGCCCGGCACCACCGTGCATGCCGACGTGCGCGGCAAGCGCCTGCCGATGCAGGTGGTCGACCCGACCTTCGTTCCTCACCGCTACAAGCGCTAACCAAAAGGATTTTTCGGATGCTTAAATTTACCAAGGACCACGAATGGATCCGCATCGAGGGTGATACCGCGACTGTCGGCATCACCCAGCACGCGCAGGAACAGCTCGGCGATCTGGTGTTCGTCGAACTGTCGTCGCTCAACAAAGCCGTCGAGCCTGGCGCCGTCGCCGCTGTCGTGGAATCCGTGAAAGCCGCGTCCGAAGTTTATGCCCCGATCACCGGGACGGTGACGGAAGTGAACCAGTCCGTCGTCGACGACCCGACGCTGGTGAACTCCGACCCGGAAGCCAAGGGTTGGCTGTTCAAGATGACCATCAAGCAGCCGTCCGAGCTCGACGCGCTGATGGATGAAGCCGCCTACAAGGCCACGCTCGGCTGACGCAACGCACAGCAGCATCGATGGATCGCACCATGACCAGCTCTTCACGCCCCGAGGTCACCTTCCAGGATCGCCACATCGGCCCCTCGGCCGACGATATCGCCCGGATGACGCGGATCGTCGGTGTGCCATCCGTCGATGTCCTGATCGATCAGGCGATGCCGGCGGCGATCCGCCAGCAGACGCCGCTGGCGCTCGGCACTGCGCTGTCGGAGGCGCAACTGCTCGAGAAGATGCGGACCGTCGCAGCGCGCCACCGCACCATGGTGTCGCTGATCGGCCAAGGTTATTACGACACGCTGCTGCCGCCGGTGATCCAGCGCAACGTGCTGGAGAACCCGGCCTGGTACACGTCCTATACGCCGTATCAGCCGGAGATCAGCCAGGGCCGCCTCGAAGCGCTGCTCAACTTCCAGACCATGGTGATCGACCTCACCGGGCTGCCGATCGCCAATGCCTCGCTGCTCGACGAAGCGACCGCCGCGGCGGAAGCCATGGCAATGGCGCGCCGCATCGCATCCGACAAGCCGGCGACGTTCTTCGTCGATCACGAATGCCATCCGCAGACCATCGCGGTGGTGCGCACGCGCGCCGAACCGCTCGGCTGGAATGTCACCGTCGGCGATCCGGCAGGCGATCTCGATCCGGCGGCCGTGTTCGGCGCCCTGCTGCAATATCCCGGTACGACCGGCACGCTGCGCGACGACCGCAAGATCATTGCCGCGCTGAAGGACAAGGGCGCCGTCGCCGTGATGGCCGCCGATCCGCTGGCCTTGACGCTGCTGACGCCGCCGGGCGAACTCGGCGCCGATATCGCCGTCGGCTCGATGCAGCGCTTCGGCGTGCCGATGGGTTACGGTGGGCCGCACGCGGCTTACATCGCGACCAAGACGCAGCACCAGCGCAGTCTGCCGGGACGTCTTGTCGGCGCGACCATCGACAAGCGTGGCCGCCTCGCCTATCGCCTCGCGCTGCAGACGCGCGAGCAGCATATCCGCCGCGACAAAGCGACCTCGAACATCTGCACCGCGCAGGCGCTGCTGGCGACCATTGCCTCGATGTACGGCGTCTATCACGGGCCCGAAGGGCTGCGGCACATTGCGCGGCGCGTCGCGACGCACACCGCCGTGCTGGCCAAGGGCCTCGCCGCGCTCGGCTGGTCGCTGTCACAAACGCAGTTCTTCGACACCATCACCGTTCGCGTGCCGGCGGGACAGGACGCCATCCTCGCCCGTGCCGTTGCCGCCGGCCTCAACCCGCGCCGTGACGCCGCTGCAATCGGCATCAGCTGCGACGAGACGACGACGCCGGAGATCGTCGCCCGCATCTGGGACGCATTCGGCGCCGCGCCCGGCAGCAAGGGCGCGATGCCCCACTACGACGCGCTCGCGAAGGACACCCAGCCGGCCCTGCCGCAGGCGCTGCACCGCACGTCGGATTTCATGGCGCATCCGGTGTTCCACAAATACCGCTCGGAAACCGAGATGCTGCGCTATCTGCGCCGCCTGTCGGACCGCGATCTGGCGCTCGACCGCACCATGATCCCGCTCGGCTCCTGCACCATGAAGCTCAACGCGACGGCGGAGATGATGCCCTTGACCTGGGCCGGCTTCGCGCAGATGCATCCGTTCGCGCCGGACGATCAGGCACAGGGCTATGCCGAACTGTTCGACGATCTGAAAGCGAAGCTCGTCGCTGTGTCCGGTTACGACACGGTGTCGCTGCAGCCGAACTCCGGCGCGCAGGGCGAATATGCCGGTCTCCTTGCAATTCGAGCCTACCATCGCAGCCGCGGCGATGCGCAGCGTACCATCTGCCTGATCCCGACCTCGGCCCACGGCACCAATCCGGCATCAGCGCAGATGGTCGGCATGACCGTTGTCACCGTCGCCTGCGACAGTGCCGGCAACGTCGATGTTGCAGATCTGGAGCGCAAAGCCGCACAGAGCGGCGATCGCCTTGCCGCGCTGATGATCACCTATCCGTCGACCCACGGCGTGTTCGAAACCGCGATCACCAAGATCTGCGAGATCATCCACGCTCATGGCGGGCAGGTTTACCTCGACGGCGCCAATCTCAACGCGCTGGTCGGCCTCGCGCGACCCGGCGATTGCGGCGCCGACGTCAGCCACTTCAACCTGCACAAGACATTCTGCATTCCGCATGGCGGCGGCGGTCCCGGCATGGGCCCGATCGGCGTGAAGAAGCATCTGGCGCCGTTCCTGCCCGGCGATCCGCGCGTGCACGACGGCACGACTCCGGCCGGACCTGTGTCGGCTGCACCGTTCGGCTCGGCGTCGATCCTCACCATCGCCTGGGCCTATATCCTGATGATGGGTGGCAAGGGCCTGACCGACGCCACCAGAATCGCGATCCTCAACGCCAACTACATCGCGCAGCGGCTGCAGGGGCACTACCCGCTGCTGTTCCGCGGCGAGAACGGGCGCGTCGCGCACGAATGCATCATCGACATCCGCGGCTTCAAGGAGACGACCGGCGTCACCGTCGACGACGTCGCCAAGCGGCTGATCGATTACGGCTTCCATGCGCCGACCATGAGCTTCCCGGTGGCCGGCACGCTGATGATCGAACCGACGGAATCCGAATCGCTCGCCGAGATCGACCGGTTCTGCGACGCGATGATCGCGATCCGCGACGAGATCCGCAACATCGAGACGGGCACTTTTGCCCGCGACGACAACCCACTGCGCAACGCGCCGCACACGCTCGCCGATCTCGTCGAGGCGGACTGGCCGCATGGCTATTCGCGCGAGGTGGCGTGCCTCCCCGGCCGCATGACCTCCACGGACAAATACTGGAGCCCGGTGAATCGCATCGACGGCGTCTATGGCGATCGCAATCTGATCTGCTCGTGCCCTCCGCTCGACAGCTACAGCGACGATGTCGCTGACGCGCCGATGATGCAGGCCGCGAAGTGACATCGGCAACCGCCCCGCATCAGGAGACATCGCTCGTGGCCACAGCGACGGCGGGCTTGCATCCGGATGCGCTAGCGGTTCCGATCAGCGTGTTCGACCTGTTAACGATCGGCATTGGTCCGTCGAGTTCACAC
>JBQCFU010000125.1:0-6799 GCA_051958775.1 Pseudolabrys sp. | reverse complement strand
TGCGCGGATTCCCGACACCCGAACCATGCGTACCGGTCCCCGCTTTCCCCGCTTCGGCGCCGCCGGATTCCGCCTCGCGCTGCCGCTGTTCGAGCGGTTCTATGCGCGGCGGAACATGCACCGCCTCGACAGCTACGTGGCGCGCGAGACGCTGGCGCGGCTGCGCGACAAGCTTGCACGCGGCGAGACGCTCTATCTCGCCGGGCTCGGCACCGCCGGCTCGCACAATTCCGGTGTCGCGCTCGTGCGTGTCACCCGCGACGGCGGACCGGAACTGATCTGCAACAACGAAGAAGAGCGCTTCTCCGGCGAGAAGCACACGACACGGTTTCCCGAGCACGCGCTGATCGCGCTGCGCCGGCAGTTGCAGGCGATGGATCTCACGCCCGAGCGGATCGATGCCTGGTTCGCCTCGTGGGATTCTCCGGCGCTCGGCGCGACCCTGGTGAAGACCGGCTGCGAGGAAGCGCCGGCGAGCTTCGGCATGATCTCGACCACCGAGACGCCGGCCTTCAACATGCGCCATCTCGACCAGGGCACACGCTCGGCACGGCGCGTCGCGCAGGTGCTTGGCCTCCCCGCGCCGGTGCCAATCATCGGCGTGCCGCATCACGACAACCATGCGTGGTTCTCCTACGCCGCGTCCCCGTTCGCGCAGACGCCGGGACCGGTGATGGTCGCCGTGCTCGATGGGCTCGGCGACATGGGCTCGATCTCGCTCTATCGCTGCGACCGCGACGCCGACGGCAGCGCGCGCATGGAGCGCGTGTTCGGCAACGACAGCCTGTTCGACAGCCTCGGTATCTTCTACGCCGTCATCAGTTCGACCCAGGGCGGCTGGACCTGGCTGTCAAGCGAAGGCCGCTATATGGGCGCCACCGCCTACGGCAACAGCGACCGCGCCACCAATCCGTATTACGCGCAACTCAAGGACATCTTCGTCCTCGGCCCCAATGGGTCAGTGCAACTCAACCGCACGCTCGCCAACTGGCACCGCAGCCTGTTCGACCGTCCCTATACCCCGGCGCTCGCCCGCGTCCTCGGCGAACCGATCGCGCTCAAGGACATGTGGAATCCGGACGCTGTGCTCAGTGTCGACGATATCGAGCACAGCGCGACGACACAGGAACGCGTCGACAAGGCGGCGGCGACGCAGTTGGTGTTCGAAGATGCGCTGTTCCACGTGGTCGAGCACATCATCCGCACGACCGGCATCGATCGGCTGATCCTGACTGGTGGCATCGGGCTCAACGCGCTCGGCAATATGCGCATGCTCGACCGCTTCGACCGCCACTTCTATCGCAACGTGCTCGGCCGCGACGCGCGGCTCAATCTGTGGGTGCCGCCGACGCCGAACGATGCCGGCGTCACCATCGGCGCCGCTTACATGGGCGCATATCTCGCCGGCGCCGGTGTCGGCGAGACGATCGAGCATGCGTTCTATTGCGGCAGCGCGCCGACCGATGCGGAAATCCGCAACGCGCTCGACGAACCCGACATTGCATGGGCGCCGCTCGGCGACGTCTCCGATCCGGCGCAGCGCGACGCGCTTGCCGATCTGATGGCCTATATCACCGAGCGCGATGCGATCTTCGCGGTGATGCAGGGTGCCGCGGAAACCGGCCCGCGCGCGCTCGGCCATCGCTCGATCCTCGCCAATCCGCGCAATCCGAAGACGCGCGAACTGCTCAATGCCCAGGTGAAATTCCGCGAGGCGATCCGCCCGCTGGCACCGATGATGACGCGCGAAGCGGCGGAGCGCTGGTTCGAACTGTCGGACGGCGCTGCGGACGGTGGCTACAACGCCTACAATTACATGGTGCTCACCGCACTGGCGAAGCCTGAAGCGCACAGCATCATCCCTTCGGTGATCCACGCGGACGGCACCGGCCGCATCCAGATCGTGCGTGAGAACACCGATCCGCTGATCCACGCTTATCTCAAGGCGCTCGGCCGCCGCATCGGCGTCGAGATCGCGGTCAACACCTCATTCAATGTCGGCGGGCCGATCGCGCAGACGGCGGAGCATACCATCGCCACGCTGCGCCGGGCGCGCGGTCTCGATGCGGTGCTGCTGTTCTCGGCGGAAGGCCCCGTCTACGCCGCCTGGCAGAAGGACGGCGCGCAGGCCGGGCGGTTTGCGGGCTGGTATGCGGCGTGGAAAGCGGAACGGAAGCCGGCCTGACCGCCGGCGCTAATCCACATCCTCGACGCTCTCAGGCCCGGTGCCGAACGCCTTCTGCGCCAGCGCCGCCTGCATGAACTCGTCGAGATCGCCATCGAGCACGCCGCCGGTGTTGGAGGTCTGCACGCCGGTGCGCAGATCCTTCACCATCTGATACGGCTGCAGGACGTAAGAGCGGATCTGGTGACCCCAGCCGATATCGGTCTTGGCGGCCTGCGCGGCGGCGGCGGCTTCCTCGCGCTTCTTCAATTCCATTTCGTAGAGACGCGCGCGCAGCATGTCCCACGCGGTAGCGCGGTTCTTGTGCTGCGACTTCTCGGCCTGACAGACGACGGCGATGCCGGTCGGGATATGCGTCAGGCGCACCGCGGATTCGGTCTTGTTGACGTGCTGACCGCCGGCGCCGCCGGAGCGCATCGTGTCGGTGCGCACGTCGCTCTCGTTGATCTCGATCTTGATGCGGTCGTCGACCACCGGATAGATATCAACGCTGGCGAATGACGTGTGCCGCCGCGCATTGGCGTCGTATGGCGAGATGCGCACGAGACGGTGCACGCCATGCTCGCTCTTGAGCCAGCCATAGGCGTTGCGGCCCTTGATCTGGATCGTCGCCGACTTGATGCCGGCCTCTTCGCCTGACGTCTCTTCGAGATATTCGATCTTGTAGCCGTGCTGCTCGGCCCAGCGCGTATACATGCGCAGCAGCAGCGAGGCCCAATCCTGGCTTTCGGTGCCGCCGGCGCCGGCATGGACTTCAAGGAAGGTATCGTTGCCGTCCGCCTCGCCTGACAGCAAGGCTTCGATCTCGCGCCGCTTCACGTCGGCGAGCAGCGCCTTCAGCGCTTCTTCGCTTTCGGCCACCAGCTTGGCGTCGTTCTCGCTCTCCGCGAGTTCGATCATGGTCAGGTGGTCGTCGAGCTCCCGCTCGACGCGGCCGATCGAACCGAGCTGATCCTCGAGCGCATCGCGCTCGCGCATAAGCTTCTGCGCCCGCTGCGGATCGTTCCACAGCGCCGGGTCTTCGGCTTCCTTATTGAGTTCGGCTAGACGTTGTTGCGCGACATCGACGTCAAAGATGCCTCCTCAGCAGCTCAATCGACTGCTTGATGTCATCTACGAGCCTGATGGTTTCCGCGCGCATCGTCCGGGTTTCCTGGAGCATGATCCCGAAAAGCCTGCCCTCGGACTTGATCCGAGGGCGGGAACCGGATTTCGGCAAGATCATGCCCGAACTAAAAGTGCGCCCGATGTAACCGCTTGCCGCCCGGTTCGCAACGGTCGGAATGCCGCCCCGGCGGGAAAAGCTCTGGGGGAAAATGCCGTGGAAACCCGGGAGGGAAAACCTTGGGTAGCCACAATCGCGTGCTTGTTCGCGCGCACAGCCGCCCTATGATCGCGCTACGTTATCCACGGACCTCTCATGCGTTTCCAGTTCAAGGCAGCCGCCCGTCGTGTGGCTGTTTCCGGCGCCCTGTCGGCG
The DNA here is from genome assembly GCA_051958775.1 of Pseudolabrys sp. Lineage (GTDB taxonomy): Bacteria > Pseudomonadota > Alphaproteobacteria > Rhizobiales > Xanthobacteraceae > Pseudolabrys. Next base: position 3,134 of record JBQCFU010000125.1, on the reverse strand, counting down.
ATCGCCCTCTTCACAGCCTGCCTTCCACCCACCGCCACAGCCGCAACACCGGCCGAAATGGTGGCCATCCTGGAACCGCTCGGATTTTTCGGCACCTGGGCCGTCCGCTGCGACGAGCCACCCGGCCCGCAGAACGTGTTTCGCACCGCCTATGTATCGGCGGCCGGCGAGCCCGGCTTCAGCGAAAGCCTGGGCGCAGGCCTGGCCGAGAACGACTACCGCATTCTCGATGTGCAGCAGGACGGCGATAACCAGCTCATGCTGTCGATCGAGCTCAACAGCGGCCCCCGGCAGCAACTGACCATGGTGGTGGACCGCGAGCGCCTGCGGGTGCGTACCATCACCAATCGTCTCGCCGACGGCAAAGAGCTGGTGAAGAACGGCGCCGTCACCGCCAATGGCGCACGGACGCCGTGGCTGACCCGCTGCAAGGACGAAGCCGACTAATCGGTTTTCTCAACGCCCCGGCGAGCCGTCGCTCTCCCGCTCCTGCGCGACCGCGCGCCGGAAGACGGCGACAAAGGCCTGCAGTTCTCCGGGCGGCATGTCCGACACCGCCGTATAGGCGCGCTCGCCGTCGCTCCACCGCTCCACGGAAAATCCGTCGACCGTCTCCCTGCGGGCGACCGATGCGGCAGGCGGCGTCGCCTGTTCGGTCACGCTGATGAAATGCTCGCGGCGCTGATAGACCAGCGTCGGCACCGCATTGCCGGAGACGATGTCGATCCGGCCGCCGGCCAGCGGGTAGCCCTCCGCCGCCAGATCGACCACCGAAGTCGCCAGCGGCGCCTTGCCGGCCAGCCACGGCTTGACCGTATGCCGATCCGACGAGGCCACATCGATCGGCCGTCCGGAAATCTGCGCGCGCTTGTAACCCGCCACGATCGCCTGAACGGCAGCGTCCGGCTCGTTCGGCACCAGCACGGCATAGGAGCCGATCGCAATCACGACGCTGGCAGCCAGCGCCGCGGCCCATCTACGGGCCATTGCGCGCGGCGGGGTCAGTCGTCGCTGAACCGCCGCACGCGCTGTGGCTGTGTCGGCTTCATCGGGGCTGGCGAGCGCAGCGATGCGTGCGCGCAACCTGTCCGGCGCCGCCTCGTCCGTCGCATGCGCGGTGACGGCAACCTTCAGCGCCCGCAGCCGCGCATACTCGGCCGCCAGCAACGGCTCTGCCGCGAGCCGCCGCTCGATCTCGATCATCGCGACAGCATCCAGCTCGCCGTCGAGCGCGGCATTGAGCAGCAACCGGTCGTCGGACGGGAGCATCATCCGGTCCCTCCGAGTTCGCCGATCAGGATGGCGCGCGCTCTTGCAAGCCGCGACATCACGGTGCCGACCGGCACGCCGATCGCCTCGGCGATGTCGCGATAGCTCAGGCCGTTGATCTCGCGCATCACCAGCGTCTCCCGGAACGCATGCGGCAGAGCGGCGATGGCGGTGCGCACCCGGTCGCGATCCGCCGCGGCGAGCAACGCCTCCTCCGGCGTCGGCGTGGCGGACGCGACGGCATCCATGCCGTCGGCGGCTTCGGGCTCGTCGTCAATCGCCTGCACCATCTTGGGTCGGTTCTTCGCCAGCCAGGTGAATGTCATGTTGCGCACGATCGCCAGCAGCCAGGGCCGCGGCCGCAGCACCGATGTGGTTTCGAGCGCCTGCAGTGCGCGAATACACGCGTCCTGCAAAACGTCTTCCGCATCGGCCGCATTGCCGGTGAGCCACCGGGCCAGCGCATAGGCTTCGTCGAGATGGGGCAACACCATCTCAGCGAAGCGTCGGCGTGCCAACTCGCTTGCCACGCGCCTTCAACTCCACAAGATCGCGGCGGATGCTACGGCGTGACCACGATCTTACCTTTCATGTGCGGATGCAGACCACAGAAATAGTTGATCTCTCCGGCCGTCGCGAAGGTGAAACTGAAGCTGTCCTCGGTATCCAGCGCCTTCGAGCGAAACTTCCCGGCGGCATCGACGATGGAATGCGGGATATCGTCGTGGTTCTCGAACTTGACCGTCGTGCCAGATTTCACCGTCAGCATCGCCGGCGCGAAGGTGAAGTTGTCGATCTTGACGATGACGGTATCCGCCTTTGCCGGTGCCGCCGGAGTGACGGCAAGAGCCGCTGTCAGCCCGGCCGCGAGCGCAAATCCCACCACGTCGCGGCGCCGCACGCCGCGGATTGCATCGGTAGCCATCGAAGTTTTCCTTTCAGCCGGCAAGCGCCGTATCGGTGATCGCGAGCTTGTCCTGGCCCGTGCGATAAACCACGTCGGTCACGCCGAGCAGTTTGCGCAGTTCGCCGGCCGGAACGACTTTCGGTCCGGGCGACGGTGCCGTGCCGGGTGCGGGCTGCGGGAATGCGGTCGATCGCGCGGTGTGGAACGTCACGTGCCCTTCCACCTTCTGCATCAACTGATGGATATGGCCGTTGAGCACCGTGACCGAGCCGAACGGCGCGAGCAGCGCGAGCGCGCGGGCGGAATCCTGCGTGCCCCAGCCCCATTCCGGCGCCACCGTCCACAGCGGGATATGCGCGAACACCACGATCGGCGTCGATGCGCTCTTGCCGCGCAGATCGTCGGCGAGCCACGCCAGTTGCGCGTCGCCGAGATTGCCCATGCCTCCGGCTTTCAGATCGACGACATTGACGAGGCCGATGAAATGCACCCCGGCCTGATCGAACGAATACCAGCCTGCGCCCTTGGTGCCTTTGCCGTAGCGTTCGAGATAGGCCTTGCCGTTGTCCTCATCGATGATGTCGTGCTCGCCCGGCACGTAGTGAACATCGAGCCGCGCCTGTCCGATTGCCTGCGCGGCGTCGTCGAATTCGCGCGGCTTCGAGAGATGCGTGATGTCGCCGGTATGGATCATGAACGACGGCTTTCTCGGCATCGCGTTGACCTTGTCGATCGCCGCCACCAGCGTCGCGCGCGCATCAGGATTGGCCGCCTTGTCGAAACCGACATGGCTGTCGGAAATCTGCATGAAGCTGAAGCCGCTCTCAGCCGCCTGCGCGCTGCCGATCAGGCGCGACACCGGCACGCCGGCGGATAAAGTCCAGAGCACACCGGTTCCCGCCCAGAGCATGCATTCGAGCGCATGTCGCCGGTCGATCCCGTTGCATGTGTCGTCATC
>JBQCFU010000124.1:0-5477 GCA_051958775.1 Pseudolabrys sp. | reverse complement strand
TGGCCTGGCTGAAGCGACGCAGATCCTCACCGAGAAGCGCGCCGATCTCGAAATGCTGGCCAAGGGCCTGCTCGAATTCGAAACGCTTAGTGGCGACGAGATCAAGGATCTGATGAACGGCAAGCGGCCGAACCGCGAAGCAGCGGTCGAGCCGTCCGGTCCGCGCGTGTCGGCTGTGCCGACGGCGGGCAAGGGCCGGCGCGGCCCGGAAGCGGGGCCATTGGAGCCGCAGCCGCAGGCTTGATCGCCTGATCGCACGCTCATCAATGATGAAACCGCCGCCCCTTGGGGCGGCGGTTTTGTTTGAGGGGCTTACGCGCCGCGAAACTGCGGCGTGCGCTTCTCCAGAAACGCGGCGATGCCTTCCTGCGAATCCTGCGTCGGCACCGTCACCGCGAACTGGCTCGCCTCGATGGCGAGACCTTCGTCGATCGGTACGTTGACGCCACGGGTGACGCTGCGCAGGCAGGCCGTCACCGCGATCGGTGACCAGGCGATCACCCGATGCGCGAGATTGCGCGCATGCATCATCAACTGGCTGTGGCGCACCACGTCGCTGACGAGACCGAGTTCGGCGGCATCGGCCGCGGTAATCGGATCGCCCGTGAGGATCATCTTCAGCGCCCGCTTGCGGCCGATCAACCGCGGCAGCCGTTGTGTGCCGCCGAAGGTCGGCGTGATGCCGAGCTTGATCTCCGGCTTGCCGAACAAAGCGCGCTCGCTCGCCACCGCCATCGCGCAGGCTTCCACCACTTCGCAGCCGCCGCCGAACGCCATGCCGTTGACGGCGGCGATCACCGGCTTGCCGAAGCTTTCGATGCGCGCGGTCAGCGTCTGGCCGCGTTTCAAGAACTCCTTGAGCGCCGGTTCGACGCCGCGCTTCACGCTGCCGGCGAATTCGGCGATGTCGGCGCCCGCGGAAAAGGCGCGACCCTTGCCGGTGAGGATCACCGCGCGCAGGTCGGGACGGTCCTCGATCGCGTCGAGATGCTTCGCCAGCGCATCCACCGTGGCGTAATCGAGTGCATTGAGCTTGTCGGGTCGGTTGAGCGTCAGCAGCGCGATGCTGCCGTCTTCGTCATAGAGCACGCTGTCGGTCATGATGTTCACCGGGTTGCCTATACCTACCGATCGGTATATAAACAGAGCATGGCAGCGCAATCAACCCGGGACCGGATTCTGGCGGTGGCGAAGGACCTCTTCTATCGGGAGGGGATCCGCAACGTCGGCATCGACGCGATCGTCAAGCGCGCCGGCATCACCAAGCCGACGCTCTATTATTATTTCCCGTCCAAGGACGCGCTGGTCGTCGCCTATCTGGAACTGCGCGAGGCGGCGATCCTCGCCTCGCTGAAGAAGACCATGGATGCGGCGGGCGACGATGTCGCCGACAAGATCGGCGCGGTGTTCGCGTCGGTGGCGCGCGAGACGCCCAATCCGCGCTGGAAGGGCTGCCCGCTGGTGCGCAGCGCCGCCGAATTCGCCGGCGATCCGCAGCACATGGTCCGCAAGCTGGCGTCGACCCACAAGAAGCGCGTCGAGGAATGGTTCGAGGCGGCGGTGCGCGAGGCGGGCCTTCCCGATGCGCCGCTTAAGGCGCGGCAGTTGACAGTGCTGCTCGATGGGGCAATCACGCATGCGTTCGTGCATGGCGATCCGGACTATGCGCTGGCTGCCGGGGCCGCGGTTCGTGCGCTATTGAGGGCCTGAGCGTCGCCTCCGGCGCGCTCCGGGTGTCACGCGTCGTCTCTTTCAGGCAAGATTTTCGTATGGCTGAACCTTCAGCGCCTCCCGGCGCTCCGATCTGGTCGCGTCAGGGCTGGCGGCTGGGCATCAGGCTCGGCCTGCCGGTGCTCGCCGGCATGATGCTGTTCGGCGTTGCGGTCGGCACCACCAGTGCGCGGATCGGTCTCGGCTTCGTCGATATGCTGCTGATGAACGTCTTCGTCTATGCCGGCATCGCGCAGATGGTAGCGCTCGAGATCTGGCCGCAGACCATGACCTGGAGCGCCATCGCCGCGCTCGCTCTGGTGGTCGCGGTGATCAATTCGCGGCTGTTGCTGATGAGCGCGTCGCTGCATCCGTGGCTGGCGCCGCTGCCGCGCTGGCAGGTCTATCCGCTGCTTTATTATCTCACCGATCCCGGCTGGTTGATTTCGATGCGCTATCGCGCCGACGGCGGGCGCGATCTCGGCGTCTATGCGGCCTCGGCGCTGCTGTTTCTGACCTCGTGGCTCGCGGCGGTGATCTTCGGCTATTTCCTCGGCTCGTTGATCGCCAATCCGCAACGCTACGGCCTCGATCTGGCGATGCCGGTGTTCTTCGCGGTGATGCTGGTGCCGCTGTGGCGCGGTCCGCGCCGCGGCATCGCCTGGGCGATCGCCGGTGCGGTTGCGCTCGCCGTGCAATACCTCGTGCCGGGATGGTGGTTCATCGTCGCCGGTTCGATTGCCGGTGCGCTCGCTGGCGGGTTCCTCGAACAGGATCGCGTGCCGGCGCGCAAACCGTCATGACCGACATCGATCTCGATCGCTACGGCGTCTGGGTTGCGATTGCAGTCTTGTCGGTCGTCACCTTTCTGATCCGTGCCGGCGGCTTCTGGCTGATGGAACATATTCCCCTGACGCCGCGGCTGCGCCGCATGCTCGAAGCGCTGCCCGGCGCCGTGGTGGTCGCCACCGTGCTGCCGATCGTGGTGCGCGGCGGCCTCGCGTCCGGCATCGCCATCGCCGGCGCCGTGCTGATCATGGCGCTCCGGCGCAACGATCTGCTCGCGGTGTTCTGCGGGCTCGCCATCGTCGCGGCGTTGCGCGCTGTTCTTTAGACCCTTGACTGAGCGCGGCTTGACCAAAGTCATATTCGGCGGCGGCCGAAGAGCGGACTATGCTGCTCTCCGGAGGCGCTGACATGGCCACGACGACACCCGAAGCGGGACATGTAACAGCAGAACGTGGCGCGGCGCGCGCTGCCCTTGCTATTCCGTTTCTGGCGGCGGGTTTCCGCCCGTTCTTCCTGCTGGCCGCGCTGTGGGCGGCGGCCGCGATTCTGCTCTGGCTGCCGGTCTATTCCGGCAGCATCACCTTGCCGGCGCAGATATCGCCGCTCGACTGGCATATTCACGAGATGCTGTTCGGTTATGCCGCCGGCGTCATCGCCGGGTTCCTGCTCACCGCCATCGCCAACTGGACCGGCCGGCCGCCGGTGTCCGGCGCGACGCTCGCGGGGCTGGTGCTGCTCTGGGCCGCAGGCCGCGTGGTGATGCTGCTGCCGCTGGTGCCGCCGCTCGCAGCGGCGGTGATCGACAGCGCGTTCCTCGTGGCGCTGGTGGCGGTCGGCGCACGGGAAATCATCGCCAGCCGCAACTGGCGTAATCTGCGCGTGCTCGCGGTGATCGGCGTGCTGATCGCCGGCAACATCACGTTCCATGCCGGTCTGTTGCGCGGCTTCAGTACCGAGATCGGCGCGCGGCTGTCGATCGCCGCGCTGATCCTGCTGATCTCGCTGATCGGCGGCCGTATCATTCCGGCTTTCACCGGCAACTGGCTGATGCGCAACAATCCGGGAAAGATGCCCGCGCCGTTCTCGCGCTTCGATGCGGCAACGCTCGCTGTCTCGGCGCTGGCGCTGGCGAACTGGATCGCGGCGCCCGACACGCATGTGACCGGCGCGCTATTGCTCGCCGCCGGCGTGCTGCACATCATCCGCGTTTCCCGCTGGGCCGGCACGCGTACGACGAGGGAGCGGCTGCTGCTCGTTTTGCATGTGGGTTATCTGTTCGTGCCGGCGGGCTTCCTGCTGCTCGGCGCCAGCATCTGGCTCGCGGGCATACACGCGATCCCGGACAGCGCCGGGCTGCATGCCTGGACCGCCGGCGCGATCGGCATGATGACGCTCGCGGTGATGGCCCGCGCCAGCCTCGGTCATCTCGGCTATCCGCTCACCGCGTCCGCCGGCACGCAGGCGATCTATCTCGTCGTATTCGTCGCGGCGCTGCTGCGCATCGTCGCTGCCTGCACCGGCGATCACACCCTGCTGCTGATCGCTGGCCTCGGCTGGGCTGGCGCATTTCTCGGCTTTGCGGCGAGCTACGGTCCGGCGCTGGTCGGCTGGCTATCCGCGAAACGGTCCGCATGACGCAGCCCCGCGCATCGCGCGTCGATCCGTTCGGCGCGCTGTTCGCAACGCCGGCTCGCGGCACGCTGATGGGCAATCGCGGCGGCCGTCTGCATGTGTCGTCGCGCGCGCTCGGGTCGCGGCGCTGGGCCTCGCGGCAATGGATCTGCTGCGTGCTCGACTTCCATGGCCGGCATCGCGCCGTCTGGGGCGACAGCTACACCGAGTTGTTCTTCCTCGATGAGCCGACGGCATTTGCCGCCGGACATCGCCCCTGTTTCGAATGCCGCCATGCCGATGCGATGGCATTCGCGGAAGCTTTCAGCCACGGAAAATCGGATCAGCGTGCTCGTGCGGAGGCCATGGATCGCGTCCTGCACGCGCAACGGCTCGACGGTCGTAACAAACGCCTGCATCGGTTGCCGATCGAGACCTTGCCCGATGGTGCGGCCATTACATCTGATGGCATGACCGCGACGATGCTGAAAGACGGCCGCCTGCTGCGCTGGTCGCCGACCGGCTATACGGATGCCGGTCCGCGTCCGGGCCACGGCGAGGTCGACGTGCTGACGCCGCCGGCGATCCTCGATGTGCTGCGGCGCGGCTATCGGCCGCTCTGGCATCCGAGCGCCAAATAACCACGCATGAAAAAGCCCCCGCCGGTTGGGCGGGGGCTTTGTCTTCCAACTGGTGCTTACGCCTTCAGCCGCGGCACCAGCTTCAGCGCGTTGTCGCGGTCGACCGCCTTCAACTCGTCGGCGGTGAAGTTCTTCTTCAGCGCATCGAGATAGTCGGTGGCGCGGCGATACGGGAAGTCGGTGCCGAACAGGATCTGCGAGACCGGCACCATCTTCTTCACGGCGGCGAGCGTCACATCGTTCGGGATCGCGGCGGTGTCGTAGTAGAAGCCGTCGATCAGCCCATCGATCTGCTCGCGGGTGAATTTTCCCTTGTAGGGCGGGATCGCGATCGACTGCACGGTGAAGCGTTCGTAGAACGCCGTCAGCGCACCGCCGCCATGCGACCAGATCCACTTGATGTCGGGATATTTCTGCGCGGTGCCGGAGAAGATCACCGAGAAGATCGAACGCGTCGTGTCGGTGCCGAATTCGATCAGTGCCGGATCGATGCCGCGTACCAGATTGACGCAGCAATTGGCGTTGGTCGGATGCGTATAGACCGTGGCCTTGCGGCGGTTCAGTTCCGCCCACACCGGCTCGAGCTCGGCGTAACCGAGCCACTTGTCGCCGTAGCTGGTCATGATGCCGACGCCGTCGACCTTCAGCGTATCGAACGCGTATTCGATCGCCTTCAGGCTCTCGTCGACGAAGGGCAGCGGCAGCATCGCCCAGGTGCCGAACCGG